>DASYCF010000209.1:0-7973 GCA_036500365.1 Byssovorax sp. | reverse complement strand
GCCGCGTCGAGCGCGACCGGCGAGTAGTCGGGGCGGTGGACGTACGCGTCCGCGAGCGTCGTGTAGTCCCAGTCGAGTCGGCGCATGTACGACACGGTTGCAGCCCGTGTGCCAGTCCGTCAAGCGCTCACGGCACGATATAGCCGGCCGGCGTCGCGCCGCACTCTTCGCCGTCGAGCCAGGTGATGGTCGTCGACGTGCCGCCCGCGAGCCCCGGCCAGCCCGACGTCGACACGGTGCCGTCGCCGTTGCAGATGACCACGTGGCCGTCCTCGCCATTGCACGTGTTCGCCGGCCAATAGAGGATCGCGCCGCAGTACAGGCCTGACCCGCGCACGTGAGGCCGCCCGTACCCTGCGTGACGACGCACGCGTCGGGCTCGCCGTCGTTTTGCGTGCAGCCGCTCGAGCACGCGCTCGACGACACGGGGGGCGCGCCGGTGCCGGGGCACACATAGAGCGTGCTCGGATCGCCGCCGTCGGCCCCGTGGCCGCCGCAGAACGCGCCCGCGGCGCTGCACACGACGCCCCCGCTCGCGCCCGTGCTCGCGCTCGTCGACGGGCCGGCCCCGGTGCTCGTCGCGCTGCCCGTCTGCCCGGTGGAGCCGGTCGCGTGCGAGCTCGACGGGCCGGTCGGGCCGTGCGTGCTCGTGGTCGTGCCGGCGCCGTGCCCGGTGCTCGTCGGCGACCCGGGCGACTCGCCGCCAGCGCCGTCGCTGCCGTCCGTGCTCGCGCAGCCCGCCGCGCCGAGGGCCGCGACCGCCGACGCCGTCACCATGACCGCCGCGAAGCACCTGAGAGCGTGCACGCGGCCAGGATACGCCCGTCGAGCAGCCACGGCGCGAGGTATGCGGGCTGGGCGTGCAGGCACGCTGTTAGCATGGCGCCGGCTCATGCTCGACGCCTTCGCGCACGCGTTCGACGGCGACGGGACGCTGTGTGACGAGCGCGAAGCCCTCCCCATGGGCGCGGTGCGCGCGCGCGGCCTCGCGCTCGGCGAGCTGCTCGCGGCGGCGGGCGTCGACCCGAGCGAGCGCGTCGCCTTGCGTCCGGCGAACTCGGCCGCCAGCGCCGCCGCGCTGCTCTTCTTCGTCAGCGAGGGCCGCCCCGTCGCGCTGCTGCCGCCGCGCGCCGACGCGCCCGCGTCTTGCCGCGCCGAGCTCGTCCCCGACGCCGACGCGCCGCTCGGCGTGCGCCTCGTCGTCGCGCCGCGCCCTCCCGTCGCGGGGGCGCGCGGCGTCGCCTTGTCGACGTCGGGGAGCCTCGGCCGGCCAAAGGTCGCGCTGCACGAGCACGCCGCGCTGGCGGCGAACGCGGCGGCGTGCGTCACGCGGCTCGGCCTCACGCGCGCCGACCGCGTCGCGATCCCCGTGCCGATCTTCCACATGTTCGGCCTCGGCGCCGCGCTCGTTCCGGCGTTGCTCGCGGGCGCGTCGATCGACGTGCAAGAGCGCTCGAACGTCGTGCGGTTCGTCGCGCGCGAGCGCGCCTTCGATCCGACGTGCGCGTTCATGACGCCGACGTTCGCCAGGCTCGCCCTCGCCGCGCGGCACGGCGCGCGCGCCTACCGCGTCACCGTCGTCGCGGGTGATCGCATGCCGCGCGCCGCGCTCGAGGCGTACGAGGCGCGCTACGGTGTCGTCGCGCCGCTCTACGGCAGCACGGAGCTCGGCGCGATCGCCGCGTGCTCGCCGGACGACGATCTCGACGCGCGCGCGGCGACGGTCGGCGCGCCGCTCGACGGCGTGACGGTCGCGCTCGAGCCCATCGACGACGACGTGCTCGGCGCCGGCGCGCGCGAGATCAGGGTGCGCCACGCGAACGGCTTCGCTGGCTACCTCGACGCGCTCGGCGACGTCACGCCGCGCGCGCTCGAGGGCGACCTCTGGCGCACGAAGGACCTCGGCGAGCTCACGAAGGAGGGCCGGCTCCGCGTGCTCGGGCGCGCCGATCACGCCGTGAAGCGCGACGGCGTGCTCGTGATGCTCGCCGACCTCGAGGCCGAGCTGGCGGCGCTCACCGGCGGCGCCGCGTGCGTCGTCCTCGGCGGTGACACGACGCGAGGCGCCGAGCTCGTCGCGTGCGTGGCCCCGGCCGACGGCGGCGCGGCGCTCGACGCCCCCAGCGTGCGCGCCGCCGCGCAGGGCGCGCTGCCGTCGTATGCGGTGCCCGACCGCGTCGTCGCGCTCGACGCGCTCCCGATCACGAGCACCGGCAAGATCGATCGCGCGGCGCTTCGACGCCGCCACGGAGGCACGGAAGGTCCATGAACCAAGCAGAGATCCTCGAGCGACTCATCGGCCTCGTGCACGACGCCGCGCCGCCCGGCCTCGCGCTCGACGGGTCGACCCAGCTGTTCGAGGGGGGCCTCGGGCTCGACTCGTTCGGCGCCGTCGATCTGATCGGGCGCATCGAGGAGGCGCTCGCCATGCAGTTCGTGGACGACGACTTCGCGCCCGAGCACTTCACGCTCGGCACGCTGGCCGAGATCGTCGCGAAGCGGCGGACCGAGGCGGCTCGATGAGCGGCGCCGCGCCCCGGCGGCTCGTGCTCGCGTCGCCGATCGAGCCGTCGGGCGCCTCGTGGATCCTGAACGTTCTGCTCGAGCTCGGCGTGCGCGTGCGGCACCGGCCGGTCGAGAAGAACGTGTTCCGCAGCGCGCCGCGATCCATGTGGCTCGACGACGAGTCGGGCGCGCGCCTGCACCCGTCGTGCTCGCAGATCGAGAAGTGGATGCCCGCGCTCACGCTGCGCGAGCGGTTCCATTTTCGCGACGACGTCGAGGTCGACTACACGCAGGATCTCCCGCCGAAGGGGGCGCCCGGCGACGCGGAGCTCGTGTTCCTGCGCGACCCGCGCGACGCGCTGCTGTCCGCGTACAAGCGCGCCGTGCCGCCGATCGGCTATGACGGGTGGCTCGCGCTGCCGAACCCGCGGACGCTGCTCGATCGTGCGAGCAACTGGGCGCTCTTCGCGCGGGCGTGGCTCGCGCGGCCTGGCGTCGGCGTGGCGCGGTTCGAGGACTACAAGGCCGACGATCGCGCCACGTTCGACGCGATCGCCCGGCACCTCGCGCTCGACGTCGACGCGAGCGACGTGCCTCGCGCGCTCGCCGCCTCGACCTTCGAGAAGGCGCGCGAGGGCGAGCTCCGCTACCGCGCGAAGCACCCCGAGGACGCGCAGATCGCGAACCGCGCGGGCAAGGTCGGCGAGTCACGCGAGGCGCCCGAGCTCCACGCTGCGTCGCAGGCGATCGAGGCGCGCGCGGCGGACGTGCTCGCGCGGCTGGGGTATCGCGCGGGGTCGTCGCTCGAGCCGCTGCCCGGCGCGGCGTCGTTCGCCTGGCTCGCGCATTTTCGCGGCGTCGCGCTCCCGCCCGAGGCCGAGGCGCTCGCGGCGCGCGGCCCGCTGGTCGATCCGGCGCTGCCGGCGCTGCTCGCGTTCGCGCGCGAGGTGGACGCGGCGGCGCTCGAGCGGATGGGGATCGGCGCGCGCGACGGGCGCGATCTCGTCGACGCGCTCGCGGAGCTCACCGCCGCCGAGGCAGAGGCGGTGCGCGCGCGGCTCGTCGCGCTGCGAGGCGAGCTCGCCGACGGATCCCGGTTCCAGCTCGCCGAGCTCCGCGCGCTCGTCGCGGCGCGCCGCCGCGCGAAGGCGCCGCCGGCGTGAGGTTCGGCGGCGGCGCGTGGCCCTCCCGTGACGCTCTCGTGGCGCACGCGGCGGCGCACGTCGGCGCCAGCGCTCGGCCGTTGTCTGCGATGTCCGCGTCCGCGCTCGACGCGGTGCTCGATGGATATGCCGCGCTCCCGCTGACGCGCTTCGGTCGCTTGATCGCCGAGGGCACGCTGCTCGAGGCGATCGGCCGACGCCTGCGGCTCGGCGACGATCTCGACACGACGCCCTCCGTCGCGGCGCGCGCGCTCGAGGCGCCGGTGTTCGTCGCGTCGCCGTTTCGCACGGGCACGACGCTCACGCACCGGCTGCTCGCGCTCCACCCTCGCCTCCGCGCGCTCGCGCCGTGGGAGACCGCGTACGCGCCGCCGCCGCTCGCGGGTCCCGCGCGGCGCGACGACGACCGGCGCGCGCGCGTCGAGCGCTCGATCGCGGCGATGCGCGCGCGGAGCCCCGACGTGTTTCGCCTGCACCCCGTCGAGGTCGACGCGCCCGAGGAGTGCTTTCCGCTGCTCGAGTCGTCGCTGCTCTCGCCGAGCTTCGCGTTCCACGCGGCGCCGCGCGGGTACGAACATTTCGTCGCGCGCGCGCCCGAGGCCGCGTGGGCCGAGGCGTACCGCGTCTACGCCGATGAGCTCCGGTGCATCGACGTGGCGAGCGAGCGGCGGGGCGACCCGCCTAGGCGCTTCGTGCTCAAGGGGGCGACGCACCTCGACGGGCTCGCGGCGCTGCTCGCCGAGCTGCCGGGCGCGCGCGTGATCCAGCTCCACCGCGCGCCGCTCGATTGCGTCACGTCGCTCGCGCGGCTCTACGCGGCGCACCATCGCATGTACGTCGCCGATGTAGACACCCGCAACATCGGGCGCCTCGCGCTCTCGACGACGCGCGCGGCGCTCGCGCGTGCTTGCCGGGCGCGGCGCGCGGCCGAGCCCTCGCGCTTCCTCGACGTCGCGTTCGGCGAGCTCGCGCGAGATCCCGTCGCGACCGCGGCGCGCATGCTCGCGTTCGCGGAGGTGCCCGCGGAGCCCCGGGCGATCGAGGCGATGCGCGCGTACGTCGCGTCGCACCCTGCCCCGCACGCGCGACCCGACGACGCGCCAGCCGATGCGTTCGGGCTCGATCGCGACGAGGTCGAGGCGGCGTTCGCCGACTACGACGCGTTCGGCGGCTGACCCACGCCAGCGACCGCGCGCTTCGCCGCCTCGAGCTCGCCGAGCACCGCGCGCGCGTGACGCAGGAAGACCGCGCCCGCCGGCAAGAGGCGCATGCCGCGCGGCGTCCGCGCGAAGAGCGGCGCGCCGAGCTCGTCCTCGAGGCTCCGGATCTGGCGCGACAGCGGCGGCTGCGAGATGTGGAGCCGCCGCGCCGCGCGCCCGACGTGCTGCTCCTCGGCGACGGCGACGAAATAGCGGACCTGCTCGAGGCTCATGGCGCGCTCGATCCTAGCCTAGCCCGCCGAATCGCGCGCGAGATCGAAACGGTATGAGCTCGCGACGCGGCGCCGATGCACACGTCGCCGATGGCGATCGAGATCTTCGGGGAGCGGGATCGCGCGGCCTTGCGCCGCGCCGGGCGCGTCGCCGCCGAGACGCTGGCCGAGGTCGGCGCGCGCATCGCGCCGGGCGTCACCACCGCGCAGATCGACGCGTGGGTGCGCGAGGACACGGCGCGCCGCGGCGGCACGCCGAGCCAGCTCGGCTACCACGGCTTCCCCGCGGCCGTCTGCACGAGCGTGAACGACGTCGTCTGCCACGGCGTGCCGAGCGCGAAGAAGGTCCTCCGCGAGGGCGACATCGTGAACGTCGACGTGACGACGTGCCTCGACGGCTTCCACGGCGACACGTCGCGCACGTTCGTCGTCGGCCGCGGCGGCGCGCGCGCGCTGCACGTCGTCGACACCGCGCGCCGCTGCCTCGTCGCGGGGATCGGCGCCGTGCGGGCGGGCGCGCACCTCGGCGACGTCGGCGCCGCGATCGAAGACGTGGCGCGCGAGGCCGGCTGCAGCGTCGTACGCGACTTCTGCGGCCACGGCATCGGACGCGCGATGCACGCCGATCCCCAGGTACCGCACGTCGGCGTGCGCGGCCGCGGCGTGCGCCTCCGCGCGGGCATGGCCATCACCATCGAGCCCATGGTGAACCTCGGCGCGCCCGACGTGCGGGTCCAGGGCGACGGCTGGACCGTCGTCACGCGCGACGGCGCGCTCTCCGCGCAGTTCGAGCACACGCTCCTCGTCGTCGACGGCGGCGCCGAGGTGTTGACGGAGCTCGCGTGATCGCGCGAGGGTCGCAAAAGCCCGTTCGATCCGCCGGGCGTTCGTCTCGAGGCGCGGTAGCACGCGGTCTCGGTGGGGTGCCCTCCGGGGGCGGTCCGTGGACACACGTGCCGGCGCCCGGCCTGCTGCGCCCGGCTGCGCAAGCCGCGCCCCGCCGGCGCGAACCGGCCTCGGCTCAGCGTCGCTTCGGCTTCTTCTTCGTCGCCTTGGCGGGCTCGTCGTCGACGCGCGCGTCGGCGCAGCAGCGGAAGCCGATCGAATAGTCGTGGTAGCTCGGCTCGTGCGCGATCGTGGTGAAGAGGCAGCCGGGGCCGTGCTGATCCGTGGTGCTGAAGAAGCCGCCGACGAAGACGCCGTCGCCCGTGCGCGAAGGCTGGGTCTTGCGCTCCACCTTGTCGGCCTCGAGGCGCGCGACGAACGCCTCGTCGACCGTGTCGCTCACCCACTCGTGCAGGTTGCCGGACATGTCGAACGTGCCGGCCGCGCTCTCGCAGCCCTGGTATTCACCCGTCTTCGCGAGGAAGCCGTCCTCGACGTCGAGCGATGGATCGTTGAAGTGCTCATACGTCCAATGATGCGCGTCGGCCCCGAATTTCAGCGCGAGGAGGTGAGGCTTTCCGATGTTGCAGGCTCCCCTCTTCGCCTTGGTGCCATAGGGGTAGTGGCCTCCGGCCTTGCCCTGACACGCGCGGCGGAACTCGGTCATCGAGCAGAGGCGCTTGCCTGCGCTCTTGCAAGCGCGGCTCGCCTCCACGCGGCTGATGTACGCCTGCGGGAGGACGCCCGGCTCGCTCGCCGCGCGGTAGTCGACGTCGTCGGGCGGCCGCTCGTTCGCCGGCAGCGGCGACCATCCGCCGTCGGCCAGCTCCGCCTCGAGCCGCGCCTCCCACTTGTCCACGCAGAAGCGGCCGATCCGCGCCATCGCGGGATCGACGCACGGCGACGCGGCGCCGGCGTCCGGCGGGTCGACGAGCGTCACGTCGGCGCTCGCGCTCGGCGCCGCGCTGTCGATCGTCGCCGCGCTCGCGATGGCGCTCCCGGTCGCCGAAGGCTCGGCTCGATCGACGGACGGGCTCGGCGCGGCGCTCGCCGCCCCGCTCGAGCAAGCCGCGAGGGCGAACGCGAGCGCGAGCGCGAGCGCCTCAAGGGTCCTTCGCGTCGTCGCAGCAGCGGAAACCAACCTCGTATCCGTAGTCTTCCTCTTTGTGGAACGTGACGGTGGGCCGGCAGCGGCCGCGGACAGGGCCCCACCAGCCGCCCTTGAGCCCGCTGCGGTTGGGCGGCTTTTGATGGGGGATCTCGACCCACTCGTTGACGTTGCCGTTGAGATCGTAGAGCCCCGCCCAGGAAACGCACGTGGAGACCTCTCCAATCCGCTTTCGTTGATCGAGCCGCTGGAGCTCGGCGGCGCACCACGGCGTCGCGAGGCACTGCTCGTAGTGCAGCATCGTGCGCGAGTGATCGGGGTAGACGTAGGGCAGGTCGATGGTGCACACGCCCGCGTCGCGCTCGTAGCCGTACACGTACGGGAGCATGTCGGGGCCTTCGCACGCGAAGTTGAACTCGTCCTCGGTGCAGATGCGCTTGCCGATCGCCTTGCACTCCGAGACGGCCTGCGTCCACGAGGTGAGCACGCGCGGGACCTCGCCGACCCGGTTCGGCCACTCGTAGCGGTCCATGCAGAACGACATGTGACGCCGCTGCTTCGAGACGCACGTCGAGGGCTCTTTGTACTTGAGGCAGCGCTCGCTCACGGTGCGATCGCCGCGGTTCTTGTACTCGTCGTGCTCCTCGAGGCACTCCTCGACGACGGCCGGGCAGTACTCGCCCTCGACGCGGACCATCCCCTCGCGGCAGCCGTCGCTGCGGCCCGGCGGCTGCGGCGCGGCGGGCGCGGCGCTCGGCGCGTCGGTGGCCACGGTTCGAGCAGCGGACGAGGGCGCGGCCGGCGGCTCTCCGCCGTCGCCCTCGTGCGACGCCCCGTCGCCTGCGCCGCACCCCGCGAGCAGCGCCGAGACGATCGCCGC
>DASYCF010000208.1:0-2585 GCA_036500365.1 Byssovorax sp. | reverse complement strand
GCCCGGGGCCGGCGATCATCGCCGTCGCCTCGGGCGCGCTCGCGCCGCTCACGTTCGTCGCGGCGATGGCCGCGGGCATGATCCTGTTCGAGCTCGTCGATCGCCGGGGCGCGTGATCAGCGCTGCGCGGCGGGGAGCACGATGACGAACGCGTCGTCGCGCAGCCGGAAGAGCACCGTCGAGGCGCCGAGCTTCGATTTGTCGTAGCGCGCGCGCCACGGGAGCTTCTTCCACACCTCGTCGTCGCCCACCGTGTCGGCCGAGAAGAGATCGATCTCGACGTATCGACCGGACACGAGCGCGGCGACGTCGGGTCCATAGGCCCACGCCCGGCGCTCCTCGGGCGGCTCGCGGTCGTTGTGGATCGCGCCGCCGTAGAGCACGACCATCGACGTCGACGCGGCGTCGCCCCGCGCGAGGACCTTCTTCGTCTGCGCGACGCTGAGCCGCTCGATGAGCTCGAGCGAACGCGGGATCGCGTCGTCGCCGGCGCCGGCCACGGCGGCGAGATCGGCGCACGTCGGTCGCAGCAAGTCGGGCACGACGCCGAGCTTGCGCGCCGCCTCGCCCATCGCGACGTAGTCGTTCTGGTTCGACGCGGACTGCGCCTGCGTGACCGGCGCCTGCGCGTCGCGCACCTCCGCGGTGCGCTTCTCGCAGTCCTTCGGCGGCATCATCAGCTCGACGAGGAGGTCCGACGCGCGCCCCTGCAGCGCCGGCAGGATCTCCTGCGTGAACCGCCGCGCCGTCGTCGGCACGTCGCCCGCGGCCTTCTGCGTGTGCGCCTCGCCGATGCCGACGACGCGCGGCTTCGACGCCAACGCGACCTCGAACGCCGCGCGCGGCGACGCGAAGATCTGCGGTTCGAGCGCAGCGGGCGCAGGCGCGGAGCGCGCGGGCGCGCTCGCCGACGTCAGCGCCGCCGGAAGCCTCGCGGCGCCGTCCGAGCACCCCGCCGCGAGCGCGAGGGCGGTGACGAAGGCGACCGACGTTCGACTCGGCATCGCGACAGCAGTGTACGCCGGAGCAGTGGCACGTCGATTGCGAACACGCGCAACGACAGACGTCCGGCGCAGCGCCGCGGCCGTCGCCGTTCGAGCGTGCCCGCGCACACGACGCTAGCTCGCTTGACCCGCCACGAACGCGACCGTTAGCCTGGCCGGAGGTCACGGGTGGTCCGCGGACCGGCGCTTCGCCGCTCCGCTCGCAGCTACGGAGGCTTGACCTATGAAGACCGAATTGAAGATGATCCTCGGCGCGCTCGCCATGACCGCGGTGTCAGGCATCGGCGCCAGCGCCTACGCCGGGCAAGGCGGCGGCGGCTCGGGCACCGGCGGCGACGAGACGGGCGGTGGCACCGTCGGCTGCGGCCAAGGCGGCGGAGCGACGAGCTGCGCGACCGGGTGTACGGCGACCTCGTGCACGACGTCGAGCAGCTGCTCGTCGCCGAGCTGCTCGACGACCTCGTGCACGGGGTGCTCCACGACGTCGTGCTCCACGAGCTGCTCGACGGGTTGCACGACGAGCAGCTGCTCGTTCACGTCGGAGTGCAGCAGCGGCGGCTGCGCGGCAGCCTGCGGCGTCGGCGGCAAGGGCGGCGGCGCGACGCCGACCGACCAGGCCACGAGCGACAGCGGCGGCTGCACGATCCACGAAGGCACGAGCGAGGCGCCGGCCGAGGGCCTCGGCGTCGTCATCGCCGCGGTCGCGGCGGCCGCAGCCCTGCGCCGCAAGAACAAGAAGTAGCGTCGACGCATCAACGTCCCGAAGGTCGCGCCTCGGCGCGCCGCCCGAGCTCTGGTCGGCTTACGGCGGCAACCGAAGCGCGACGTTCGTGTCTTCGCGGGCCGAGACGCGCGCGGCGACCTCGATCTCCGCGTGCGGGGCGCAGCTCGCTCGACCGCACGAGCGACCGCGCGTCACCGCGACGCGGACGTCGCCCTCGGGCACGCCGTCGAAGCGATAGCGCCCGTCCGCGGCGGTCAGCATGAAGAACGGGTGCGAGAGGACGGCGAGCGTCGCGTGCGGTTCGTCGGCGTGGACCGTGCACCGGAGCTCCATGAGACCGTGCGCCTCGCGGACGTCGACCGGACGCGGCGCGCCGCTCGGGAGCAGCGGCACGTTGAACACCGTCCCGCCCTCGGCCGCGGCGACGAGCGTGTGCAGGCGACCGTCTGCCGAGCGCGCCGTGACGGGTTCGCCGACCATCGCGGCGGCGACCGACGGCGTGAGCCCGCCCGCCTCACCGCGATTCTCGAGCGCGACGGTCGCCCGCGGCGGCGCGAACACGAGCGCGTCGACGCCGCCGCTCAAGTAGACGAGCGCGCCCTCGACCGGCGCCCCGCGCGCGTCGGTCACCACGCCGTGCAGGTCGCCCGCGTGCGCGACGTCGATCGGCGTCGTCGCCGCGGGCGCGTCCGACGCGGCAGCAGCGGCGGCCGCGTGCGCGATCGGCGCGGCGTGCGCCGAAGCCGGCGGATCGGTCACCGTCCACAGCACGAGCGCGAGACCGAAGGTGACGCTGTATTTGAGGAGCGTCAGATCGAGCGTGTCGAGGAAGAACGCGCGCCCGGAGAGCCTCCGCT
>DASYCF010000207.1:0-3487 GCA_036500365.1 Byssovorax sp. | reverse complement strand
TCTCTCCCTCTCCCGCTCGCGGGAGAGGGGCAGGGGTGAGGGCAACCTTCGGGTCCGGGAGCAGCAGCGAACCTCAGTACATCAGCGCCCGCATGTACCGCGGCGGCGGCGACCCGAACGAGAGCAACCTGTCGTGATACGCGCGCTCGTCGAAGTGGCCCGCCCCCGCGCGCTGCTCGGCGGCGGCGCGGAGCTTCATCATCTCGGTGAAGCCATAATAGTAGGTGGTGAGCTGCGCGCTCGAGAGGCGGGCGCGGCGCCACTTGCCGACGGCCTCGCCCTCCTCCTGGAAGGCGTCGTTCATCATGAGGTCGATCGCCTCCTTCTCGCTCATGTTCCCCGCGTGCACGCCGTGGTCGAGCAGGGCGTTCACCGACAAGCGCAGGACCATCTTCTGGCGCATCAGCGTCACCTCGGGGCCGCCGAAGCCGTGCTTCGACATCAGCCACTCCGCATATACCGCCCAGCCCTCGACGAACGAGCCGCTCGCGAGCACGCCGCGGAGCTTCGACGGGAATCGATTGTTGTGCATCAGCTGGAGGAAGTGTCCAGGCATGGCCTCGTGCACGGTGAGGTCGGCGAGCATGCTCGCGTTGTACTCACGATAGAACGAGTCGACGCGCGGAGCAGGCCAGTCGGCGGGCGTCGGGGCGATGGCGAAGAACGTCTCCGGCTTCTGCTCGAGCGGGCCCGAAGCGTCGCAGTACGCGACCGAGAAGCCGCGGCGGTACTCGGGCATCTCGATGACGCCGCACGGCTCCTTCGGCAGCGTGACGAGCTGGTGCTCGGCGACGAACTTCGTCGCCTTGTCGAGCCACGTCTTCGCGTCGCCGACGATCGTCGCGTTCGTCGGGTGGCGCGCCGCGACGAGATCGAGCACGCGTCGCACGAAGGCGCGCTGCTCGTGCGCGTCGCCGGTGGCCGGCATCGGCTGACCGGGCGCGACGACGGGCCACGCCTGCTTCGCGGTGTCGAACATCTCGCCCTGCGTCTTCGTGAGGAGCTCGCGGGCGCCCTTCGCGATCGCGTCGACGTCGACGGCGTCGTCGAGCTCGAACCGGAGCTTCTTCTCGAAGAGCGCGCGGCCGAGCCGGAAGTCGCCCTTCGACCGCGGGAGCAGATCCTTCTCGAGGAAGTCGGCGAGCTCGCGCAGCGACGCGGCGGCGGCGCTCGCGGCCTCGAAGAGCGGCGCCTTGTCGGCGTCGCCGAGCGTCGGGAACATGGCGCCGAGGTCGTGCTCGCAGAGATCCACGAGGCCCTGCGCCTGGCGCATCGCCGTCTCGGTCGCGACGGCGGGCGCGCGCGCGCCGAGCCGCTTCTTGGCGACCTCGACGATGGCGGGCACGCCGCGGAGCCGCGCGCGCAGATCGGCGGCGCGCGCCTCGGGCGGGGCGAACGTGCGCGTGACGAGCGGGTCGAGGCCGTCGCCGAGAAGCGTCGTATACGCCATCGGATCGCGCTCCCACGGCGCGCGCTCGTCGAGCTCGAACGCCATGTAACGCGCGGTGTTCTCGATGATCGCGGCGTCGATCCGGTCCTGCGCGTCGAGGTGGTCGCGGTCGACGACGGCGAGCTCGCGGAGGGTCTGGTCGAGGAACGCGCGGCGCGCCGCCTGGCCGGCCTCGCTCACGTCGGGCCACGCGGCGTCGAAGTGGTGATCGCCCGCGCGCGTCGCCTCGGTCGGCGCGCCGGCGAAGAAGCCGTAGAGGAAGCGCCCCTCGAGCTCGGCGAAGGCTTGATGTCGTTCGGTCACGGAGAGCTCCCTCGTGGTGCGCGGCGGAGCGGTGCCCGAGCACGCCGCGGCGAGCGCGAGCGCGATCGAGGCGGCGAACGCGATGGCGCGCATGAACGCCCCGCGTACCGCGGCCACCAGCGCGCCGCCACGCGTTCGCTCGCGGCACTCGCCGCCAAACCTGCGCGGGCGTCCCGGAGCGGGCTCGAGACCTGTCCGAAGTGGAGCTCGAGAGACGCCTCAGCCCACAGCGTGCTTGACCGCGCGGGCACCGACGAGGAGATCGGCCTCGATCTGCTGGACCAGCGGCTCGAGCGCCGCGACCATGGACGCCTGCGCCTCCTCGGCCCGGGCGATCGTGCGCATCGACGAGACGACGTCGCTCGTGAACGCGCTCGGGAGCTGGTCGGGGAAGCGCACGAGCTCCGCGTGGGCCTCGGCGTCCGAGAGGTTCGAGGCGCAGATCGCCGTGACGATCTCCTCGGCCGTGGCGGCGGCGACGCCCGAGCGGAGGAGCGACTGCTGGGCGACGTAGGCGCCGATGAGGTGCGCCTCGCGCCGCAGCGCCGCGACGATGCCCGCTCCGAGCGCGCCGCTCCACCGACCGAGCTCGTCGGCGCGGCTCGCCTCGTACGCCCCCGGCGCGGCCTCCGAGACGGGGATGAGCATGACGGCGGTCTCGGCGTCGACCTCGACCTTGCGCACGCTGAGCAGATCGTGCGCGCGCAGAAACCCGATCAGGAGCCGGCTCGCCGCGTCGTGCGCGACCGGGCCGAGGAACGCGGCCGCGTGGACCGGCGTGGCGCCGTACGGCAGCACCCCGACGTTGATCGCGCGCATCTGGCTCGAGGCGCGACGGCGGACGGGCGGCGGCGAGCTCGAGCCGTGGACCACGACGGGCATCGCGGGCGGCACCGACGACGGCGACGGCCCCTTCACGGCCTGCATCTGCCCGCTCGACGCGCGCCGCAGCTGCCCGGAGAGCGCCTGATCACCGACGACGTGCAGCGCGGCGAGCTCGACGCCGCGCACCGGGGGCAGCGTCGCGGGGTAGCGCGCGAGCAGCCGCCCGCTCACCTCGGGCTCGGCGCCGATGAGCGCGTCGTGCCCGTCGGACTCGCGGAGCAGCGCCTCGGCCACGACGGCGCACTCGTCGGCCGCGCCGTCGGCGTCGCCCTGCGTCTGCGGCTCCTCGAAATGCAGCGTGAGCTTGCCACGCACGCGGAGCCCGCTCTTGGTCGACGCGGTGACGACCCGTGACGCGCTCTCGACGTTCGCGTCACCCCGCCCGAATGGCCAGAAACCCATGCAGTGAGACCTTCACCGCTCATGATCTCAGAGGTCCGCGCGGCGGGCGAGCTTTCTCCGAAAGAGCGCGCGGGGAGCGCGACCGGTTCGGACGGGCCGGCGCGGCCTCAGCGCGGCGCGACGGAGACGTAGCGGCTCGATTTTTCGTAGAAGCGCCACGGCTTGTCCGCCCACGCGCCCGCGTAGTCGATGTTCACGCGGCGCGCCCGGCCGATGGGCCCGGCCACGCCGTCCGCGAGGTAGAGCGAGCCCGACGTGAGGTCGACGCCGCGCTGATCCGCGCCGATCGCGAGCGCACGGCAGAGCTTGCCCGGCCCGTTCGTGAGCGCGCGCGCGTCCGTCGGGAGCCCGCGCCGCGTCGACATGAGGTCGGCCCCCGCGACCGGCTCGACGGCGCGGACGAGCACGGCGTGCGGCGTCCCCTCGTCGGCCGCGACGACGTTGAAC
>DASYCF010000206.1:0-4138 GCA_036500365.1 Byssovorax sp. | reverse complement strand
CGGACGTCGATGCCGAGCTGCGGGCGACGATCGCCGCCTTCACCGCGGAGATCGTCGCCCTCGTGCACGAGAGCGCCCGGGAGCAGCTCGCGCGCGCCGCGCCCCCCGGGCCCAAGCCGGCGCGCAAGGCGCGCGGGACCGTCGCGGCGAACGGCGCGCCCGCCGTGTTCGACGAGCTGACCGAGCGGGTCGCCGCCTTCGTCCGCGGGCACGCCGCGTACACCGCCGCGGAGATCGCGGTCGACGTCGGCGTCCCCGCGGCCGACGTCGCGAAGCCGCTGGTCGATCTCCTCGCCGCCGGCCGCGTGCGCAAGTCCGGCGCGCGCGAGCAGACGCGGTATTTCGCGACCTGACCCCGCGGAGAAAAAAAGCGCGCGGGTGTCGATCCGCCCCGCGGCCGTTCGACCTCGGGATGAAGGCGGGCGAGCCCCGCGCGACGAGGACAGGCACGCTGCGGCGTCCGAAGGAGACATCTCATGAGCACTTCCATCACCTCGGGTCGGTTCGTTTGGCACGAGCTCGTCACGCCGGAGCCCAAGGCGGCGCTCGGCTTCTACGGCGAGCTCCTCGGCTGGACGTCCGCCGAGATGGACATGGGCCCGGCGGGCTCGTACACGATCCTGAAGTCGAACGGCGTCGACGTCGGCGGCGCGCTCGTCACGCCGAAGGGCTCGAACGTCCCGCCGAGCTGGCTCGCGTATTGCTCGACCGACGACGTCGACGCGGCGGCCGCGAAGGCGACGAAGCTCGGGGGCAAGGTCATGATGCCCGCGACCGACATCCCGAAGGTCGGGCGCTTCGCCGTCGTGCTCGACGCGCAGGGCGCCGCGCTCGCGCCGTTCAAGCCGAGCGAGCAGCGCCCCGAGACGAACGACAAGCCCGCGGACGGCACGTTCTGCTGGGACGAGCTCTTGACGAGCGACCCGAAGGCCGCGCTCGCGTTCTACCGCGACGTCTACGGCTGGACGTCGGAGGACAAGGACATGGGCCCGATGGGCACGTATCACATGTTGAAGCGCGGCGACCGCCAGGCCGCCGGGATCATGAAGACGCAGATGCCCGGCCAGCCCTCGGCGTGGCTCTCGTACGTCGCGGTGAGCGACGTCGACGAGAGCGCGAAGCGCGCCGAGCGCCTCAAGGGCAAGGTGATCGTGCCCGGCAGGGACATCCCGGGCATCGGCCGCTTCGCCGTCCTCGCCGACCGCGAGGGCGCCGTGTTCGCGGTGTTCAAGGGCTCGATGTAGCCCCCGCTCACGCGGCACACGTACGCGCGCCGACCGCGATCCACCGCGGCCGGCGCGTCGCGCTCTCGGCCCTCGAAGAGCGAGGTCGTTCGCCGAGCGTGAGGCGGAGGCGCGCGACTGGAGCATTTCGCCTCACACACGCGTCGTGACCTCGCCGAGGACCGCGCCGCGACGGACCGGCACGAGGCGTGCTCGTCTTGAGGAGATGCGACGTCACTCCGCAGCACCGCCCGCGCTCCTCGCCGCCGCCGCGATCCTCGCGGTCGCGTCTGCCGCCTGTCAGACACCGATGTGCGCCGCGCTCGTCGGCGGCGCAGGCCCCGTCGGCGCGGGCGTCACGGTCTCGAGCGCGCAGAGCAGCGCCGCGATCGGCGTCACCAACGGATCCGTGGGACAAACGGTCGCGGTCGGCGGGATGCTCGGCCCCGAGGACCACCCGCGAGCGATGCGCGGCGCGGGCGGAGCCGGCGGAGCCGGCGGCGCGCCGCCGCCCGACGAGACGAGCGAGCCGTGCCCCGCCGTGTACACGCCGCCGAACCCCGGCCTGGTCGTGAGCGCCTCGGCTTCGTCGTCGTCGGGCGGCTTCGCGACGAGCAGCTCGTCGTCGACGATCGCGAGCTCGTCCACGACCGTGGCGACCGTGGGCGCGTCGTCCTCGACGGGGTCCACGACGTCGTCGACCGGCTTCTGAGCGATCGGATGTAAGGCGCGATACTTATCAGGAAATCGCCGGGCGATCCCTCCCCGGGCGCGCACGTGCGTCAGGAATTTGCCAAGGTGTGATCTTCCATACGATAACGGCGGGGTGAATCGACGCACCACCGCGCACCGCCGCGAAGAGCCGTCCACGCGCGAATCCGCGCGGCTGTGGGGCCTCGACTGGGACCTCGCGACCCCGTGGACCTTCGACGGCGTCGACGTCGTCATGGGCACGTTCGACGACGCGACGCCGTTCGTCGAGGCGCACTACCCGGGGATCTTCACCGCGCACGGCACCAAGTTCCTCGCGGACGAGATGACGGCCGCCAAGCGGCGCTTCGCCGCGGGGATGGACGTGTTCCTGTGCCGCGCGGACGGCGGCGTCGTCGGTGTGTTCATGGGTCATCCGCTCGACTGGTCGAGCTATTACATGCGCAGCGCCGCGCTTTTGCCGCAATACCGCGATCGCCGCGTGCTCACGCGCCTGGTGGAGGCGATGTACGCGCCGCTCCGCGCCGCCGGCGTCGAGCGCATGGAGGGAGACGTCGCGCCGACGAACCTCCCGATGATGAAGATGCTGACCGGCCTCGGCTGGATCCCCGGGGGGACGCTGAACAGCGAGCGCTGGGGATCCACGGTGCGTTTCGTCAAGTACCTGCGCGAGGAGGCGGAGGACGTCTTCGCCCGCCAGTTCTGCGGAATGCGCGTCAAGAGCTTCAATGCGCGTGAGCAACCGCCCGGCGCCGAATAGAGAAAAGGAGAAAGCGATGAAGAAGTTCGCCACTCTCACCATCTGATCGCGACGACCGCCGACGTGACTGTAACCCAGTCACGTCGGCCGTCCACTTGGCATGGACCGTAACTGCGTTAGGAATATTCCATGATCGCCGCCGCGCTTCGGGACGACATTCAACGGTACGCGCACGAGATGCGTGGTGAAAACCGGCTCTTCGTCGGCGCTGCACGTGGCGTGCTGACGCGTACGACGATTACGCTTTATCTCGCGAACCTGCACGAGCTCATCTGCAACTCTCAGCGTCACCTCCGCGTCGCGCGGGACACGGCGCTCGCGCGCGGGCTCCTCGATCTGGCCGCGTACTACGCCGAGAAGTGCGTCGAAGAGCAGGGCCACGACGCGTGGGCCGTGGCGGACATGTCGCGCGTAGCGCCCAAGTCGGCGCGGGGCGCGGTGCTGCCGGCGACGCGTGAGCGGATCGAGCGCCTGGACGCCATCATCGAAGAGGACCCTGAGCTCTATCTCACGTACACGCTGTTCGCGGAGTATGTGACGGTTCTCCTCGGCGGCGACTGGCTCGATCTGCTCGAGGCGAACTGCGGGATTCCGCGGACGTCGATGACCGTGGTGCGCAACCACGTCGACCTCGACAAGGAGCACGTCGCCGAGGCGCTCGAGCGCATCGACGCGCTCGTCTCCGACCCGCGAAAGATCACGCGCATGCGGCAGGTTCTTCGGGAGTCGTTCGCACTCTTCGATCGCTTCGGCGCGGAGATCTGCGCCCACGCCGAGGTCCAGGATCTGCGCCATGTACCCGCTGCCTGAGGGCTGGTCCACGCCCGAGCGCGTCTGCGACGCCGTTGACGTGTGCGGCCTTACACTGCACCGGGCGGCCGTGTCGAGCTCGGGCCCGGGCGGCCGTGAGGTGACGGGCGCGGGCGCGGACACGGACGAGGCGCCAAGCGCGCGCGCCGATTTCGAACTCCTCGAGCGCGTCGCGACGTTGGATGCCATCGCCAGCGGCCATGCCGACTACCCGGCGTTCCATCGAAGGTCTCGCGCGGTTCATCGCAGGCCTGGGCGCGAGGTCTTCCCCGAGAGCGTCGATCCTGCGCGCTGGTGCTTTTCGCGCTCGAACGGGGTGGCGCTGCACGCGTCGTGGGACGAGGCGTGTGATCGCGCGCACGGGGAGGCCATCGAGCGTGACCGCGTCCTTCGCTCCTGGTGTGGTTGGATCACGCCCGCGGCGATCCCGCTCGAGGGCGCGCGGCTACGCGCCCTCGAGTCCACGGCACACGCCTGGGCCGCCCACCGCTTCGGCGCGCCCAGCCGCGCGCACGACCTCGAGGTCGTCGGCGTGTTCGGCTTCCCCAAGAGCGCCGACGTGCCCATCGCGATCGGCTACGCCGCGCGTCCCACGCTGGGCGCCGCGGTGGATGCCGCGGCGCGCGAGGCGCTG
>DASYCF010000205.1:0-5030 GCA_036500365.1 Byssovorax sp. | reverse complement strand
CGGCTGGGGCTACTGCGCCGAGTACAAGGTCGAGCGCTTCCTCCGCGACGCGAAGCTCCTCGAGATCGGCGGCGGCACCCTCGAGTCGCACCAGAAGAACATCACGAAGGAGCTCCTCCGCGGCCTCGCGTGAGGCGGCGAAGCACGTGACCGCGTGGCGCGTCGTCGATTGACCACGTGACCCGCGCGGCGCCGAGAGCGCGCCAGTCTGACAACGTACGAACGTCGCGATCACCGCGTTTCGAGGCGATCTGGGCGAGGCACCGGGCTTGCTGAGGCACCCGTCGAGGTGCCATGACCCCCTACGACACGTACGACGGCGGCGACGCCGAGGACGCGCGGCCACGCGCTGTAGCGACGCCTCCGAGCGCGGGCGAGTCCGCGACGCGGCGGCTCCTTCATCGATGGTTCGTCGAGTACAACCCGCTCTACCTCGTCAGCGCGCTGCTCGTGCTCGTCGGCTTGACGCTGCTCTCGCGCGGCGACGACGACGCGACGACGAGCGTGCGCCTCGGCGCCGGCGCGGTGATCGGCGAGGTCTACGCGTTCGCGCTGATCGGCGGCGCGGCGCTGCTCACGCGGCTCGGCATGCGGCGGCCCGCGGTGATGCTCGCCGTCCTCTGCGCCGTGTATCAGTGCGACCCGACCCTCGTGACGGAGCGCGCCGTGTACGGCGGCGCAGGCGGCGTCGCGACGAGCGTCGTCTGGATCGCGGTGTTCGCGGCGAAGCTCGGCGCGCTCGCGTGGGCGCTGCGACTGCGGCTCTCGCGTTCGACGATCGGCGTCGCGGCGCTCGGCGCGATCGGCGTCGGGCTCATGCCGCACGCGCTCGCCGCCGCGTCGAGCGAGTCCTCGCGCGAGCTCCTCGTCGCCGTGTGGTCGACGGCCGTCACCGCCGCCGCGCTCTTCACGCCGCGAGCGGCGGCGTGTGATCTCGAGCTCGACGCCTGGGGGGAGGTCGTGTTCGCGCGCGCGCGCAGGGCGACGTGGGCGCTCTACGCGCTCGCGGCGCTCCTCCACGTGTCGTTCTGGCGCTACGAGCACGAGCTCAGCCCGTTCGTGTACCTGCCCGCGCTCCTCGTCGTCGCCGCGCGCTTCGTGAAGACCGAAGCGCTGATCGTGGCCGCGTTCGCGGGCGCGCTGTTCTTGGTCGGCGTCGGTGCGCCTTCGCGCTTCTCCTCGGCGGCGCTGGCCATCGCGTTCGCGCTCGCGCTGCGCGCGCTGCGCAAGCCCGTGATCGACGCGCCCGCCGCCGACGCGAGCGCGAAGGCCGAGCCGCCCTACCGCGCGACGCGCGATGCGGTCGAGACTCGCGCCACGCCGCCGCGGCGCGAGGTCTGCTTCGCGCTCGCGCCGGCGGCCGAGCTCCGCCGCTTGCTCGTCTGCGCTGCGTCGGCCGCGTACCTCGCGTGCTGGACGATGCGCTGGAGCGGCGACGCGTTCCCGGCTCACGTGCTCGCGCTCGACGTGATCGCGACGATCGTCGCGGCGGCCGCCGTGTGGCGATCGCACGCGCGCGGCGCGGTCGTGCCGGTCGCGATCGTGTGGGCGCACCTTCTCGTCGAGCGACGCGTCGTCGCGGCGCCGACGACCGCGTTGGGCTTCGGCGAGCTCGCGATCGGCGTGGGCTTCGCGCTGCTCGCGCTGTCGCTCGGCGTGAGCTTCGCCCTCGGGCGCAAGCCGGCGGTGGACCGGCCGTGAACCGCGACGCCTTCGAAGAAAGCGCGCGCGCTTACCTCGCGGAGAATTGAGCGAGGCCGGGTCGATCCGCAGAGTGACCGTCGCGCGGCGCTGCACGTGAGCAGGCCGCGCGGAGGAGACCACCATGAAGATCTACGGACACCCCTGGAGCATCCACACGCGCGACGTCCTGATGACCCTCGCCGAGAAGGGACACGAGGCCGAGCTCGTGACCGTCGTCTTGCCGAAGGGCGAGCACAAGCAGCCGGAGCACATGGCGCGGCACCCGTTCGGCAAGGTGCCCGTGCTCGACGACGACGGCTTCGTCCTCTACGAGGCGCGCGCGATCTCGGCGTACCTCGATCGCAAGCTGTCCGGGCCGGCGCTCGTGCCGCAGGGCGCGAAGGGCGCCGCCGAGGTCGATCGCTGGACGAACGTCGCCGACGCGTACTTCGTCCCGTTCGCCGCGCCGCTCGTCGTCGAGAAGACGTTCCGCAAGTACCTCGGCGGCGAGACCAACGAGCAGGCGATCGACGCCGGGCGCGCCGGCATGATCGCGGCGCTCGACGTCGCCGACCGGCGCCTCGCGTCGTCGCCGTACTTCGCGGGCGACGCGTTCAGCCTCGCCGACGTGCACTGGATGCCCTACGTCGAGTACCTCGGGCGCATCGGCGAGGCGGGGCCGATCGAGGCGCGCAAGGGCCTGCGCGCGTGGTGGGAGCGCGTGTCGGCGCGCGATACGTGGCGCCGCGTCGCGCGCACGGGTCCGCAGCCTTGATCGGCGGTTGATTCGGCGCGCTTACCTCGCAGGGAATTGTCGCGCGGCGGCCGCGGCGGCGAAGCTACGTCATGCCCGAGCTCGAGAGCGCGCCGCCGTCGTCCCGATCCGTCGGACCGATGCTCCAGTACTGGCGAAAGGCGCGGCGCATGAGCCAGCTCGGGCTCGCGAACGAGGCGGAGGTGTCGCCGCGCCACGTCTGCTTCGTCGAGACGGGGCGCGCGAAGCCGAGCCGCGAGATGGTCGTGCGCCTCGCCACCGTGCTCGACGTGCCGCTCCGCGAGCGCAACGCGCTCTTGCTCGCCGCGGGCTTCGCGCCGCTCTACCCCGAGGCGGGCCTCGACGCGCGCGAGCTCGCGCCGGTGCGCCGCGCGCTCGACGCGATGCTCGCGCAGCAGGAGCCGTACCCCGCCGTCGTGATGAGCCGGCGCTGGGACATCCTGAAGACGAACGGCGCGGCCGATCGGCTGTTCGCGTTCCTGCTCGCCGGGCGCGCGCTCGGCGACGCGCCGAACGTCCTCCGCGCCGTGTTCCACCCGGACGCGCTGCGGCCGCACATCGAGAACTGGGACGTCGTCGCCGAGTCGCTCGTGCAGCGCGCGCAGCGCGAGTCGCTCGGCGGCGTCGTCGATCCCGCGACGGCCGCGCTCGTCGCCGAGGTGCTCGCGTACCCGGGCGTGCCCGCGCACGTCGGCCGAAGGGGCGCGCCGACGCCGATGCTGCCCGTCGTGCCCGTCGTGTTCGCGCGCGACGGGCAGCGCTTCGCGTTCTTCTCGACGGTGACGACGCTCGGCTCGCCACAGGACGTGACCGTGCAAGAGCTGCGAATCGAGTGCTTCTTCCCGACCGACGAGGAGACCGCCGCCCGCGCGAGGGCGCTCGCCGGCTCGTCGTGACCGACGACCGCGCGCGTCACCCGTGGGTCAGCCGGTCTCGAGCGTCGCGTCCGACTCCGGCAGCATCTCGGCTGGCAAGACCCTGGAGACCAGGCTCCCAGAGGCGTCGACGATCCCGAGCTGCTCGAGCCGGGCGCGCTCGGCGGCGAGCCTCGACGTCGCGAGCGCCATCACGCGGCGCTCCCACTCCGCTTCGTCTTCGGCTCGGTCGAGATCGAGGTCGTCGAACGGAGCGCTCGGAATCACGGACGGCTCGGTGTCACGCGCCGGCATGTCGTGAGCGTGCCCGATCCGAGCGGGATGGGCGAGCGCCGTCGCCCGATCGGCGGCCTCGCGACCGTCCTCCGCTTGACGAGCGCGTCCCCGATTGGCGAACCTCGCGCTCAGGTGAACGGAGCGCCGGTGGGCGCTCAGCGAGAGAGGGGAACATGGCGAAGGCGACGACGAAGAAAGCGCATGGGAAGATCGCGAAGAAGACGCTCAAGAAGACGCCGCAGAAGGCGAGCCCGCCGGCGCCGGCGGACGTACAGCACACGCTGACGTCGCTCAAGGCGGCGCTCGGCGACGCGACGCTCGACGAGGCGACGGCGCTCCTCGACGGACACGACAAGCCGACCTTGACGAAGGACGGGAGCGCGGTCGTGACGGACCGCATCACGACCGACACGTCGCGGAACTACGGCATCGCCTACGACTTCCTCGCGGACGCGACGGACGACGAGCTCGATCACCTGCCCGTCTTCTCGCGAGAGCGCCTGCGCGTCGCCGTGTGGCTCGCGGCCGAGGGACAGCGCCGCTTCGATACGCTCGCTGCGCAGAAGAGCGGCGCCGCGACGGCGCAGGGGCAGGCAGCCGCGACGGCGGCGACGCTCGCGACGCAGGCGGATGCGAAGCGCGATCAGCTGCACGCGGCGCTCCTGTCGTTCGCGGCGGGCGACAAGGCGCTCTTGAAGGCGGTCGCGACGGCGTATGGCAGCGTCAGCGACCTCGGCGCTGCGGTGAAGGCAGAGACGGCGCTCGTGCGGTCGTGGAAGAAGAAGGGCGCGGCGGGCGTGAAGCAGCGCGTCGCGAGCTCGCGCATGACGGACGCGTGGCTCGACGCGGCGGACCGCGTCGCGACGTCGTACGCGAGCGCCGCGGAGACCGCGGGCGCGACGCGCACGAGGTCGAGCGTCACGCAGGCGGACGTGGACTACGTCGACGGGATGAACCTCGCGCTCCACGCGTCGATCGTCGCGCAGTTCGCGGCGGGGCACGCAGCGGACCCGGGGATCCCGAAGCTGACGTACAGCTCGCTGCTGTCGCATGTGCACCACGTGCGGCAGCCGCCCGCGCCGCCCGCGCCTGCGCCGGCGCCTCCGGGAGATCCGCCGGCGGCGAGCTGAGGGGCGGCGCGCACGCCCGATGCGCGTGTGAGCTGCTCGAACCGGCCGCGGGGGGCGACCCCCGCGGTTTTTCATGTAGGCCCCGGGATTTTCGGGGCGAGCCCCGGGATTTTTGGTCCGAGCCCCGGGATTTTGGGGCGACCCCCGCGATTTTGGGCGCGACCCCTTCATGCACGGAATCTACGTTCCACGGCCCTGCACGTACGCGCCGACCATTACCCTTTCCTTCGGCTCGCGAGGAGGCGCAGCACGTCCCGCTCAGCCGCTGCGCTCAGGTAGCGCTCGGCTGTC
>DASYCF010000204.1:0-5587 GCA_036500365.1 Byssovorax sp. | reverse complement strand
AGGAGCTCGACGCCGCGA
Organism: Byssovorax sp.; assembly: GCA_036500365.1. Lineage (GTDB taxonomy): Bacteria > Myxococcota_A > Polyangia > Polyangiales > Polyangiaceae > DASYCF01. Next base: position 5,569 of record DASYCF010000204.1, on the reverse strand, counting down.
TCGACGAGCTGAAGACGCTCTCGGCGCTCCGCTTCCAGGGCTTCCACGTCTATGCAGGCACGCAGTGCCTCGTCGCCGACGTCATCGCCGAGGCGTACGCGGGCTTCGTCGCGATCTGGTCCGCCGCCGCCGCGAAGCACGAGCTCACGTGCGCGCGCCTCGTCTTCGGCTCCGGCTTCGGCGTCCCGTACGACGACGGGCAGAAGGAGCTCGACGTCGCCGCCGTCGCCGCGAAGGTCGTGCCGCTGCTCGACTCGATGAGGCGCGATCGATGGCTCGGCGGCGCCGAGACGCTGCTCGAGCTCGGGCGCTTCCTCGTCGGCGGCGCGGGCGTGTACCTCGCGCGCGTCATCCGCACGAAGCGCTCGCGCGGCAAGCGCTTCTGCATCCTCGACGGCGGCTTGAACCACCACCTCGCCGCGGCGGGACTCTTCGGCGCCGTCGTGCGTCGCAACTACCCGATGCACAAGGTCGGCGCCCGCGCCGACGAGCCGCGGGCGCCGCACCAGCTCGTCGGTCCGCTGTGCACGACGATCGACACGCTCGGCGCCGACGTGCAGCTCCCCGAGATGAGCGCAGGCGATCTCGTCGCGATCGAGAGCTCGGGCGCCTATGGCCTCACGGCGAGTCCGCTCGATTTCATCGCGCACCCGCGCCCGCGCGAGGTCATCGTCGATCGCGGCGCGATCATCGACGTCACCGCCGAAGGCACGCCGCGCCGCGCGCCGGCGCACCTCGACGATCGTGCGAAGCGCCGAGGGGCGGGCCCGTGAGCGACGGGCGAGGGTACGAAGGCGCCGTCATCCTCGGGCCGCCGCGCTCGGGGACGACGCTGCTGCGCCGCCTCGTCGACGCGCACCCGAACCTGTCGTGCCCGCCGGAGCCAACCTCTTCTCGGCCGGCGCGCGCTTCTTGAGGCAAGACCCATCATGAACTCGATGCTCGAGCGGATGGGCTATGCCCCCGGCCCCGTGCAGGGCGCGCGCAGCGACGACGAGGCGCGCCGCCGCGACGAGATGGGCCTAATGCTGGGGAGCCTCAAGCGGCCGACCTGACGCCGCGCCCGCGTCGGGCGTCGCGCTCGCCGCCTCGCGCGGGCCCGCGTCCGCGCCACCGTCGGCCGAGTCCAGGGTCCCGTCGAGCGTGATCTGGCCGCCGGCGGGCGGGCCCGGCGCCTTCGGCTTCGGCGGCGGAGGCCTCGAGTAGTCCAGCGGCTCCGCGTTGGCAGGTACATGCCGCGACATCGTCCGCAAGAGCAGCGCCGAGCGGCGGAGGACGGCCGCCTGGTAGCGGAAGCGCGCGGCGCGATCGTTCAGGTGGATGTGGTCGGCGAAGTCGCGCCAGTCGAGCTGGAGCTCGTCCGCGAAGTCCCAGTAGGGCACGCCGATCTTGTCCGCGAACTCGGTCATCTCGTGGCGATACTCCTCGCGCGCGTTCTCGCCCTTCAACATGTCGTAGCGCGGGTTCACGGGCGCCTCGAGCAGCACGCCCTGGATGCCGCGGGCGTGCCAGCTCGCCGCGAGCATCTCGAGGAGCGACTTGTAGCGGTTCAGGATCGCGAGCGGCTCGCGCTTCTGGAAGTCGCGCTCGACGAAGCGCCAGCCGGCTTCCATTCGCCGCGCCCACAGCGCCTGCTCGCGCGGAGTCTCGGGCTTCTTCTGCTGCTCGATCGCCGGGCGCATCCCGCTCTTGTCGATGCGCGCGAACGTCGCGCGGCGAATCGCGAAGAACTTGATGTTGTCGAGGAAGAAGACGCCCGTGCGCCCGCCGACGACCTCGCCTTGCTGGCGCGCGTACGCGTCGTCGGTCGGCGAGAGGAGCGCCTCGCGCGCCTCGGCGTGGAGCTGGGTGTCGTGGACGCGGATCTCCTTGTTGCGCTCGTCGTCGCGCGTGTCCGACACGACGAGGATGACGATGCCGCGGAAGCCCTTCGGCACCTGGTCGCTGAGGACGAGCGCGTCCTCGAGCGTCTGCGCGTCGGAGCAGAGCTCGTGGAACGTCACGGGCTCGCCCGTCTCGGCCGTGAGGTAGTCCTGGATGAGCTTCGGCGCCTCGGAGTGCAAGAGGCCGAGGCGCGCCGTCGACGGGCCCATGTAGACGACGGAGAGGCCGGGATCGTGGCCGTACTTGAGGCGGAGCGCGTCGATCGTGAGCTTCGCGTAGTCGTCGCGCGGGTTGTCCATGAGCACGCGCGGATCGAGCCGCGCGAGCCGCGGCGGCGTGACGAGCACGCAGAGCAGCGCGATCTCGAGCAAGCAGAACGCGACCATGCCGACGAACGACGCGATCGTCGTGTCGGTCAGCCCCGCATAAAAGCTCCCCAGCGACGAGGTGCGGGACGGCGGGCCGCGCGCGTCGTCAGCCACCTGCCATGCGCTGAGAGAAGCCCATGATGCGCTCGATGCTGTCGAGGTTGTCGAGCGTGACGTCGCCGGGCGCGATGCGGAAGCCGCCCTGAGCCTCGATGTAGGTCATCAGCGTGATGAGCATGAACGAGTCGATCATGCCCGTGCTGAAGAGGAGCGCGCTGTCCTCGAGCGTCGACACGTCGAGCCCGAGCTCGGCGTCCATGAAGTGCAGGAGGTCGTCGCGCGTGAGCGCCATTTCGAAGGGTCTCCGAGGGGGTGTCTGCCGCGTCGTCCTAGGCCGCGCCCGGGACGAAGACGTCGATTCCGAAGAGCTTAGCAAGCAGCCGGAGCGCCGGCCTCATGCCGACCTCGCTCGTCGACACGAACGCGTGACCGACCGTGACGCACAGGAAGGTGAGCAGGATGCCCGCGTACTCGAGCGGCTTGCCCCGGAGCTTCCACTTCTTCTTGCGCTTGATGCGGCCCCACGTGAGGTAGGTCACCATCAGCGTCGCGTGGTAGGCGCCCCACGACAGGTAGTTGGCGTTTCCCATGTGCCACACGCCGATGGCGAGCTGCGTCGCGTACACGGCGATGTACGGGTTCCTCGTGCGGCCGATCATCGGCAGGTAGACGTACTGCTGGCACCAGCTCGAGAGCGAGATGTGCCAGCGCTTCCAGAAGTCGCCGATGTTCCGCGCGAAGATCGGCCAGTCGAAGTTCTCCATCACCCGAACGCCGAAGAGCAGCGCGCAGCCGATGGCGATGTCCGAGTACGCCGAGAAGTCGATGTAGGTGGTGAGGAACTTGTTGACGAGGAACTGCCACACGAAGAGCGGCGAGATCGCGGGCAGGTCCTGCAGCAGCTGCTCGAGCTTGAGCGGAGAGTTGTAGAGCGGGAGCGCGTCGACCCAGGTGGGCCTCTCGAAGGCGACGCTCGTCTTGCCGAGCACCAGGTCGACGATGACGAACTTCTTGATGAGCCCGTACATCACGCGCGTCAGCGCCTCGACCAAGTCCGCCCGCGTGAGCCTCTCGACGCGGCTCCGCATCCATCCGAGCGGCTGGCCCGACGCCGGGGTCGCCTGCGTCTCGAAGCGCTCGATCGGGCCTGCCGTGAACGTCGGGAAGAAGAACACGTACGAGAGGAACGTCCCCCAGTCGTGCTTCGAGACGTTCGGTCGCTCGACCTTGTCGGGGCCGAAGTGCGTGCGGCTCGACTCGATCGCGTAGTGGACGAGCTTGAAGGTGAAGTACGACGCGCCGAGCGGGACCGCGAGCGCGGCCGCGGCGCCTGGCTCGCCCTTCTTCGGGACGATCGCGTGGTAGATCGCGGGGAAGTATTTGTAGTACGCGAGGTACGCGAGCACGGCGCAGATGAGCGCGACGACGAGCGCGGGCGGTCGGCCGCGGAGCCGCTGGCTCACGAGATAGAACGCCGCTGCGAACACCGCGAGCGCGGCGGCGCCGAGCTTCACGTCGACCGGGGTGTTGTCCGTGGCCTGCCACCACTCGACGTACGCCACGTACGCGAACGACGTGATCGCCAGGAACCACGACCGCATCCGCACGGGCAGGCGCCAATACACGACCACGCTCACGACGAGCGCGATCCAGAACTCCTTCGTGTTGACCAAGGCTCGCTGTCGGTCGCGCGCGGGTCGGGCGCGCTCAGAAGCCCATGTAGCGGAACACCCGCGCGCCGGTCTCCGCCGCGTAGATCCCCAAGATAGCGAGGAACAGGAGGTGCCCGAGGACGACGATACGAACGAAGACGCCGAGGTTCTTGGCCATGATTACTTCTCCTCTTCCATTTCTCCGCTCGGCGGGGCGCCGTCGTCGGCGGGCGCGCCGGCCTTGGCGGCGACGGGTCGCAGGACCGGCACCACGTGCGCGAGCAGCGCCTGCTCGAACCGGCGGCGCGCGGCCGTCGACCCGAGGTGGATGCGATCCTGGAACTCGTCCGGGTGCAGGTCGAGCTCGCCGTTGAAGTTCCAGTACGTCGCCCCGGACTCGTCCGCGAACTCGCGCATCGCTTCCTCGTAGTGCGCGCAGCGATCTTCGTGCCCGCGCGTCAGCACGGGGTTTCGCGGCGCTTCGAGGAAGATGGGCACGACACCGCGATCCTTGAGGACTTGCACGAACTTCTCGGCGACCCCGCGGTACCTCGAGACGAGTGGGGCGTAGCCCCGCACTCCGGTGCCCTTGTACCGCCAGTGGTCGCGAACGTCCATTCGCGCCACGTCTCGGATCGCGGGGGCGAGCGGGCGCGTCGACGGCGACAGCGGGAAAATTCGGGTGCCGATGCTCCGCCGCGCCGCGAAGAACAGGAAATGGTCGAGGAAGTAGTTGCCGACGCGGCCCCGCGGCGGGCGCCCCTCGGCGAGCTGCACGGCGTCGCGGGACGGCGAATCGAGGGCGATGCGCTCCTCGTATCGGGTCCGCGTGTCCTGACGCATGCGGCGGTCGCGCTCGTCGTCTTTGTAGTCGGCGACCATCATGATCACGGCGCCGCGGAACGTCGGCGGCAGCTGGTCGACGACGACCAGGCCCTCCTCGTACGTCTCGGCGTTCGCCGAGAGGAGCACGACCTCGGAGGGCGTGCCGAGCGCCTCCGAGAGCTCGGCCGAGAGGGCGTGCGTGTCGAACCTCTTCGTGAAGGAGCGATGCACGGTGGACGAGCCGAGGACCACGACGGCCGGCTTGCCGGTGTAAATGCGCTGGAAGCGCAGGCACTTCCACGTGAGCTTCGCGAAGTCGTCCTCGGTCGTCTCCTCGATCCAGTGCGGGCCGTGCGCCGCGATGAGGCGCGGTCGGATCACGACGCAGCAGAGTACGAGCTCCGCGAGGGCGACGAGCACGGCGCCCACGATCGAGCGCGCGCTCGGCTGGAGCAGGCCGGAGACGAGGTCCGTCGTGCGCTTGCCCATCGTCCGCTCAGCCGCGCGGCGCCACGGCGTGCGCCGCGGCCTGCTTCAGCGCGGCGCCGTCACGCGCGTCGCCGCCCGCGTCCGTGCGCGCCGCCGCCTGCCGCGCGACGATGCCGCGCGTCGTCCGAGCTTCCTGAGGTGCGCTCATCTCGTTCGAGGAGGGAGGCGAGATCGCCCGCGCCGACGAAGCCCCCGCGGTGGGCCGCGAGCCGCCGCCGCGCTCAGACCTTGATGTTCTTGTCGTTGAGCTTGCGCAGGTAGCGGCTCTCGATGAAGTGCTGGAAGTCCGAG
>DASYCF010000203.1:0-2734 GCA_036500365.1 Byssovorax sp. | reverse complement strand
CCGCGATCGACGCCGCGGCTCAGCACCACCTCGCCGCGCGGACGATGACGACGACGCTGGTCCTCGCCGTCTTTGCGACCGGGCTGCTCGCCGCGGGCTTCGCGGGCAAGAGCGCGTTTCATCGTTGGCTCGGCCTCGTCGGCTTCCTCGGCACGTTCGCGAAGCTCGTGCTGTGGGACGTGTGGCACGTCGAGCGCGTGTACCAGGTGATCCTGCTCACCGGTGTCGGCGCGCTGCTCGGGCTCGGCGGCTTCTTGTACGCGCGGTTCGGCCGGCGCCTCGTCGCGCTCTGGCAGGACGCGCCCGCGGATCAAGACGTCAGGGGAAATGCAGGCCGGTGACGAACGCCGCCCACTCGCGCTGGAACGCGTCCATGTCGTTGCGGCCGAGGACGCGCTCGAGCGTCGCGTAGCCCGTCGGGTCCTCGGCGTGGTGCGCGGTGAACTCCTTGTAGTAGCGGACGAGCAGCCCGCGCTGCTGGAGGTAGTAGAGGAGGTAGCGCGCCTCGGCGTAGTGCACGCCCTCGTCTTCGTCGTAGAACTCGCGGGTCGAGGTCGCGGTGAGCACGCGGAAGCTCGGCGCGCGTCCGTGCGCGATGGCCGCCTGTAAGCCCTGGAGGCGCCAGTTCGTCAGGCCGACGATGTGGCCGTCCTCGTCGGCCGCCTGCTCGTACAGCGAGCCGAGGCCCTCGTTGAACCACGCAGGAGAGTCGGGGAAGTTCGCCTCGACGAACGGGTGCACGATCTCGTGCACGAGCGTCCCGCCGCCGGTCGCGATGTTCATGATCAGCGCGCCGTGCTTCGGCGTGAAGAACCCGTACGGCGTCGTCGGGTCTTCGTGCGTGATCGCGAACGCGTTCTTGCGGTAGCTCGGCTCGTCGCGGAACAGGTAGATCGCGAGCGTCGACGTCGGGTCCTTCGAGAAGAAGTCGGCCTTCAGCTTGTCGACGGTCCAGCGCACGGTCGAGCGCGCGTGCCGACGGACGACCTCGGGGCGATCGTCGCCCGCGACGACGAACGGCGGCTCCACGAGCACCGTGAACTCGGGGCCGAGCTGCTTCTTCACCTCGCGGACGCGCTGCACGAGCGCGGCGCGGCTCGAGGTCAGCGCGATCGAGGGCGCGCCGGCGACGGGCGCGAGCCGCAGCCGGATGACGACGGCGCGAGACGAGCCTACCCCGAGCGGCCAGAGCTCGAGGAACCGGCGCCGCGGCATGCGCAGCGCCGTGCCGTCGTCGACCGCCGGCTCGTTGTAGATGACCTCGTCGCGCGCGGCGTCGTACCCGGTGACGAGGCGGAAGTGCTCGCTCGCGCCCGGCCGGCCGTCGTAGTGCATGCACACGATCGACAGGACGCCGCGCGCGAGATCCGCGTGCAGCGCGTCGAAGCGCGTCGAGAGCTCGTCGCCGAGCGGGCCGTCGCCGAGCGCGTACCACACGGGTCCGGGGTCGAGGCCGAGCCGCTTCACGGCCGTGACGAGCTCCGCGGTGTACACGCCGCGGCCGAGCTCGGGATCGAGGCCCGACGCGTCGAACACCTCGTCCTGCGTCGCGCGCCGACCGAGCTTGGCGAGCGCCATCTCGACGCACGCCTCACCGCAAAAATCCGGCTTCTGCGTGACGTGCGGCACGCCCTCGACGCGCGCGTCTGCGTAGGCGCGGGGCGGAAGCACGAGCTCCCCGGTATGCGGCGCGCGCGCGGGCGCATCGGTCTGCTCGGTCACGGGCGGCAAGCGGTCGCAGCCCGTCGCGGCGACGGCCCACGCGACCGCGGCCCAGTGCACAGCGCGCATCCGCGTCAGACCGATCGGACCGGTCTCCCTTGGGTCGCTCGCCCACGTCGTCTTGCATAGCGGATGAACCGACGGTAAACCGGACGGCATGAGCGCGTTCACCCCCGTGACTGCGACCCTCGGAGGCGCGCTGATCGGCCTCGCGGCGTCGGCCATGCTCTTGTTCGACGGGCGCATCGCGGGCGTCAGCGGCCTGCTCGGTCGGGCGATCGTGCGGACCGACGACGGGGCGCGCGTCCTCCGGCTCTCGTTCGTCGGCGGCCTCCTCGCCGGCGGCCTCGCGCTCGCGCTCGTCGCCCCGGCGGCGTTCGACGCGGCGCCGAGCGGGTCGACGCCCGCGCTCTTGGTCGCCGGCCTGCTCGTCGGCCTCGGCACGCGCCTCGGCAACGGCTGCACGAGCGGTCACGGCGTGTGCGGCGTCGCGCGCCTCTCGCCTCGATCTCTCGCCGCGACGTGCGCCTTCATGGCCGCCGCCGCCGTGACCGTGTTCGTCGCGCGCCACGTCGTGGGGGGCTCGCAGTGAGCCGCGCGCGCGCGATCGCCGCGTTCGGGTGCGGCCTGCTCTTCGCGATCGGTCTCGGCGTCGCGGGGATGACGCGGCCCTCGAAGGTCCTCGGCTTCCTCGACTTCGCGGGCGACTGGGATCCGAGCCTGCTCTTCGTGATGGGCGCTGCGGTCGCGGTGACCTTCGTGCTCTACCGCGTCGTGCTGCGGCGGGCGCGCCCGCTCTTCGACGTGACGTTCCACATGCCGACGCAGCGCCGCGTCGACGCGCGCCTCCTCATGGGAGCCGCGATCTTCGGCGTCGGCTGGGGCCTCGCCGGCTTCTGCCCAGGTCCGGCGATCGTCTCGTTCGCGACCGCTGCGACGCCGGTGATCCTCTACGTCGCGGCGATGGCGGCTGGGATGCAGATCGCGGGACGGCTACTTCCCGAACGCGAAG
>DASYCF010000202.1:0-8946 GCA_036500365.1 Byssovorax sp. | reverse complement strand
CGTCGCGCGCGCGGCACCTCCTCGGCGTCGCCGCGCTCGCCTGAGCCGCGCCTCGAGCCGCGGGCGCCTCCAACTCCGACCTCGCCTCGCTCGGTCCACCGCCCACGCGCCGACATGAACGCCCCGCCCGAGCCGTCGTCGTTCCTCGCGTGGCTGCGCGCGCGCGCCGCCGAGATCGCCTCGTCCGACGCCGAGCCGGCGACGGTCGAAGCGCCGAGGACGCGGCCGCTCCCCCACGTCCGACGCCGCGCCGCTTGGGCCGCGGCGTTCGCCGTCCTGGGCCTCGTCGCGAGCTGCTCGGCGCCCGCGCCCGCGCCGCGCACCGTAGAGGGAGTCGCGGCGATGCTCGGGGACGCGATCGACGGCGAGGTGCGGCCCGAGGACTTCGTGTGGGAGGAGCGCGGCGGCGTGCTCGTCGATCTGTTCGTCGGCCGCCGCGTGCTGTTCCTGGCGAGCGCGGGCGGGGCGCCGCGCGACGTGTACCGCGCGCGCGTGCGCCTCACGCGGGCCGGCCGTCCGCTCGGCGTGCGCGACGTCCACGACCTCACCATGAGCCCCGGCGGCGACGAGGGGGATCTCGTCGCGGAGGGCCGCCGCATCGCGTTCACGACGCGCGCCGGAGGCGCGGTGCAAGGCGTGACCGTGCTCGACCTCGACGGCCCCGGCGCCGCGCCGCCGTCGCTGTCGTCGCGCCTCCGCGCGGCCGTCGCCCGCTGGGAGCGCACGGGGAGCACGCGCGGCGCGACGCGCGCCGAGATCGTGTTCGGCGCGCCGCCCCCCGACGCGAAGCTCGAGATCGAGGGCGATCTGCTCGTGCTGGCGCTCGGCCACGAGGCCGTGCCCGCCGCGCTTCGGCTCTCGACGACCGCGCTCGACACGGGGGATCGAGATCCATTTCGCGCGCGCGCGCACGTCGTCGCCGAGGAGGTGCCGCCGTGGTCTCGGCTCGTGGCCGACGGCGTGGGTGCCGTCGTCGGAGACGGCGCCGCGGCTGCGCTCGCGCGGCGGCTCGGCGGCGCGGCGGCCGCGCCCGCTCCCAAGGCCGCGCTCTCGGCGCCGGTCGGCGCTCCGCTCGCCCCCAGCGCCGACGGGTTTCCGCCGAGCGGCGCGGCGTGGGTGCGACCGACGGCCTCGTGGCTCACCGACGACGCCGGCGCCGCGCCGCCGCCGTTCGCCGAGGCAGCGCTCGCCGCGTCGACGTCCCACGGATCGTCCGTCGTGCGCCTCGTCGCGATCGACACGCGGCGCGTCGATCTGCGGCTCGAGGCCGGCACCGAGGAGCCGCGCTCGGCGACGGGCCTCCACGGCTTCGGTCGACTTCCCGACGACGCGACCGCCGCGCGCGTCGCCGCCGTGTTCACGACCGGCCCCGACGGCGACGCGACGGACGACGCACGGAGGCAGCTCGGCGTCGTCGTCGAGGGCGCGCCGCTCGCTCCGCCGAAGGAGGGGCTCGAGACCCTCGCGTTCGCGCGCGACGGCGCCGTTCGATTCGGCCCGTGGCCCGGCGGCGCGTCGCCCGACTGGCTCGCGTCGCTCCGGCAGACGGGCGCGCCGCTCGACGCGACCCCCGATCACGAAGGCGCGGCGCGCGAGCGATCCGCCCTCTGCGCGCTCGCGTCGGGGCAGGTCGTCGTCGCCGTCGCGCGCGGCGTCGACCGCGCGGAGCTCGCGCGCGCCCTCGCGCCGCTCGCGTGCGCGTCCATCGTGCCGCTCGCGAGCGCGCCCGGCGACGTCGGCTTCGCGTTCGTGCGTCGCGGCGAGGCGGGCGCGTGGGAGTCTTCGCCGCTCGCGCCCGACATGCCGCTCGGCGCGGCCGACCTCGCGCGCGGGCTCCGTGGTGACTTCGCGTACGCCGTACTCCGCGCGAGCGACGCCCCGCGCCCGCGTGAGGCCGAAGGCGCTCGCGTCGCGTGGGCCCCCGACGCCGGCGCGCAGCCGGCGCCCGCGTTCATCCCCGCCGTCTACGGGGCGACGGCGACAGAGCTCGGCGCCGAGGTGCACCTGCTCTCGTTTGCCGCGGGGCGCGCCGCGATCCGCGTCCGTTCAGGGTCGCGCGAGATCGGCAGCCGCGCCGGCGTACCGCTCGCAGGGACGCTCGCGGACGCCGAGCAGGGCCGCGTCCTCGCCGCGTTCGGCCTCGGGACGTCACGTCGAAAGTCGGCGCGCGGGCTCGCGACGAACGGCACCGTCGGCGTCCCGTTTCACGGCGGCGCCGGCGCGATCGTGGCGGACGACCGCGGCGCGCGCGTCGTCTCGAGCGACGACCTCCACCTGTCGAGCGGCGACGCCGTGGAGCTCCCGCTCACCGCCGACGAGGGCAAGCTGCGGAAGGAGGCGCGCGACGTCGGCACGATGCGCCCGCGCGCGGCCGCGTGCACGCGCGACGACGGCTCGTTCGTCGTCGCGTGGACCACGTTCGACACCGACGAGGCGACGACGCAGGCGCTGCTCGACGTCGGCTGCGTCCGCGTGGTCGCGCTCGATCGAGGCTCGCACGCGCCCGCGTTTGCGAGCCGCGCCGGCGGCGACGCCGCGCCCGAGCGCCGCTACGAGGTCTCGACGCTCTACGTCGTCGCGTCCCCGCTCCGGGGCCGCGCCGCGCCGCTCGACCTCGCTGCGCGCCCAGCACGTTGAAATGTTGGCCATCCGGCGGCGCTTGATCATCGGCGATCTTCGCCCCATCACAGGGAGGTGATCGCAGCGGTCCCGAACGCCCTGCTCGACGAGGTGCGCGCTCTCTACGAGGCGCCGGGCCGCGCCTATCACACGTGGGAGCACGTCGAGGAGGTGCTCGGGTGGCTCGACCGGGTGAACGAAGATGCCCCGTGGAGCGACGCGCTCGCCGTCACGCTCGCCGCGCTCTTTCACGACGCCGTGTACGTCCCGGGCCGGGCCGACAACGAGATCGAGAGCGCGAAGCTCGCGCGCGCGGTCATCGCGGCGCACCTGCCGGGCACGCCTGCCGGCGTGGTCGCGCGCGTCGAGGATCTCGTCGAGCTCACGGCGCGGCACGGCCACGTCGCGGTCGCCGACGTCGACGACGAGGCCGCCCGGTTCCTCGACGCCGACATGGCGATCCTCGGCGCGCCGCCCGAGCGCTTCGCCGCGTACGACGTCGGCATCGGGCGCGAGTACGCGGCCCTCGCGCCGGACGTGTTCGCGGAGGGTCGCCGCCGCTTCCTCGAGGGCCTGCTCGCCTCGCCGCGGATCTTCCTCTCGCCGTGGTTCCACGATCGGCTCGAGGCGCCCGCCCGCGCCAACCTCCGCGCCGCCCTCGCGCGCTGAAGTTGGCCCTCGCCGCGCAGCGGTGATCGCGCATGGGTCAATTGGGACCCATGCCGCGAGCGACGTGCGACGGAAGATCGGCCGAGCGCTGATTGCCTACGTGAAGTCAGCTACTTACGGCGTGTCGCGAGTCAGATTTGACCCATTCGCCGAGTCGGGAAAGTGTGCGTCCTCGCCCTGCGGCGACACGTCGTCCGTGGACTCGTCGGCGTCGGGGTGGGGGTTCGGCCCGTCGTATTTCGGGCGCTCGCCCGGGCGCGAGTAGTCGATCCAGAACGTCTTCGTCGCGCGCGTGTCCAGGTGGACGAACGTGCTGTTCGGATAGAACCCGACCCCGGCGTTCGGCAGCGTGCGGCAGTAGTCGCGGAGCATCGCGTTCGGCACGCCCTCGATGTTGAAGTCCATCGCCTTGCCGACGTTGTGGTTCGAGTGCGGCGTGTACTGACGCGGCGAGTAGGGCCGGAACCCGCTCACGACGTGGATGGTGCGGCCGCCGAAGTGGTCGCTCACGTTGGCGATGAGCCCCGCGAGCTTCGGGTCCATGCTCGTGCGCGCGCCGGTCGGATAGAAGCGCAGGATCTTGCCGAGCGCGCTCACGGCGGTCGCGTTGACCTTGCCGCGCCGGCCGACGAGCTGCGCGTCGTAGCGCTCGTCGCCGCGGACCAAGTGGACGACCCCTGGCTGCTTCGCGCGCCGGGCGTAGTCCCCCTCACCCTTGGCGGCCTGCGTCCCGGGCTTCACGGTCACGTGCGCCTTCGCCTCGATCGCGGCCCGCGGCAGCTTCGACGCCTTCTCGGGCTTGGCGGCGAGGCCGGGGATGTCGAGCTCTTGGCCGGGCTTGAGCTGCTGCCACGAGAAGAGGCCGTTCGCCTTGCGGATCTCGTCGACCGTGACGCCGTATTTCTTGGCGATCCACGTGAGCGTCTGCCCGCGCTCGACGACGTGCGTGCCGTCGGCCCGGGCGCTCGAGGCGAAGACGAGCGCGGCGAGCGCGAAGACCGGGGCGAACCAGCGCATGCACCTCTCGCGTATCCGGCCCAATTCCTAGCGTAAAGCGGAATCTTTGCCGGCCCCAGGGGCGGGTGCGAAGCTACGCGTGCAATGGCGGACAAGAGCCTCGTCGGGGTCGACATCGGATCGAGCTCGATCAAGGTGGCGCAGCTCCGAGAAAGCAAGAAGGGCTTCGGCCTCGTGCGGCTCGGCTACGCGCCGCTGCCGCCGCAGTCGATCGTCGACGGGCACGTCATGAACGCGCAGGCCGTCGTCGAGGCCCTGGGCGCGGTCTTCGCCGAGGCCAAGATCAAGCAGCGAGAGATCGCGCTCAGCATCAGCGGGCAGGCGGTCATCATCCGCAAGATCAGCGTCCCGATGATGACGCCGGCCGAGCTCGACGAGCAGATCCAGTGGGAGGCGGAGCAGCACATCCCCTTCGACATCAAGGACGTCCACGTCGACTACGAGGTGCTCCGGCACCGGCCCGAGGTCGGCCAGATGGACCTCTTGCTCGTCGCAGCGAAGCGCGACGAGGTGAACGAGTACGCGCAGCTCGCGAAGGACGCGAAGCTCAAGCCGCTCGTCGTCGACATCGACGCGTTCACCGTCCAGAACCTCTTCGAGATGAACCGCGGCATCCCGCCGAACCAGACGTTCGCGCTGATCAACGTGGGCGCGAGCCTCGCGTCGATCAACATCGTGTCGCGTGGATCGAGCGCGTTCACCCGCGACGTGTCGAACGGCGGCAACTACATCACGGAGCAGATCCAGCGGCAGCTCTCGGTCCCGTTCGAGCAGGCCGAGGAGTACAAATGCCAGAGCTCCGGCAACCCGAGCGCCGTGCCGACGCCGGTGTTTCAGGTGATCGACGCGGTGTGCGACTCGATCGCGGGCGAGATCCAGCGGTCGCTCGACTTCTTCCTCGCGACGAGCGGCGAGGCCGAGATGCAGCGCATCTACCTGACCGGCGGCTCGTCGGTCGTGCCGGCGTTGCCGCGCGCCATCGAGCGTCGATCCCGCGTCCCGTGCGAGGTGCTCCAGCCGATGGAGCGGATCGGGATCGAGGCCAAGGAGGTCGACCCGAAGCTCCTCGAGGCGCGCGCCGCCCAGTTCAGCGTGGCGCTGGGCCTCGGCATGCGGAAAGATGGAGACAAGCGCGCATGATCAGGGTCAACCTCCTCCCGCAGAAGAAGCGCGCGCTCGGTCGCAGCGGGACGCAGCCGAGCCAGAAGTGGCTCATCGCGCTCCTGATCGGCGTGTTGCTCGAGATGGCGGGCCTCTTCTTCTTCCACCAGCGCAAGCTCGACGAGCTGGCGCGGCAGGAGCAGAAGAACAAGGAGCTCTCGGCGAAGATCGCGGACATCAAGAAGATCGTCGCCAACCACGAGGAGGTCAAGAAGGAGCTCACCGTGCTCCGCGCGCGCGAGGACGCGATCGCGAAGCTCCAGACGGCGCGCAGCGGGCCGACGGCGGTGCTGCTCGAGGTCGCGCAGCTGCTCACGCCAGGCAAGGGGCCGACGGCGGATCCCGACCACCTCGCGCAGCTCCGCCGCGACAACCCGAACCTCGTCTTCAACCCGGGGTGGGACGCGCGGCGCGTCTGGATCACGAGCTACATCGAGCAGGATCGCACGGTGAAGATCGAGGGCGAGGCGCGCGACGGCAACGACGTGTCCGAGTTCGCGCAGCGGCTCAAGCTCTCGACCTACTTCTACGACGTGCAGCTCCTCCCCGGTAAGAAGGGCGAGGCGAAGGACGCGAAGCTCGAGATCGTCAACTTCGCGCTGCAGCTGAAGGTGAGGTACTAGTGGCCGCCAAACCCGCCGCGCCGCAGGGCGGCTCGTCGCTCGATCGGCTGCCGCCCGTCGCGAAGGCAGGCTTCGCGCTGCTGGTCGTCGGCCTCGTCGGCCTGCTGTACTTCGTCGTCTTCTACGGCGACGTCGACGGCGCCATCTCGCAGGCGCAGCAAAAGGAGGGTTCGCTCCACGGCGAGCTCGCCCAGGCCGAGACGTCGAAGGCCGAGTATCAGAAGGATCTCGACGAGAAGACGCGCCGCGAACAGACCGCCCGCGAGCAGAAGCGCGTCTTGCCGGACGACCCCGAGATGCCCGCTTTCTTGTCCGCGCTGCAGGGCGTCGCCACCATCTCGGGCGTGAACCTCACCGCCTGGAGCCCGGTCGACGAGCAGATCGAGGAGTTCTACGCGAAGGTGCCGATGAGGCTCTCGCTCACGGGGCGCTTCCACCAGATCGCGAAGTTCTTCAACTCCGTCGGCCAGCTCGATCGCATCATCAACGTCGAGAACATCCAGATCAAGAACCCGCACCTCCAGAGCGACGACGTGATCGTCGACGTGACGTGCCTCGCGACCGCCTTCCGATCGACGAAGACGGGCGAGACCAAGAAGCGGAGCAACGGCAAATGAGCGCGCACGAGCCCGCGCTCCGGCGCCTCGTGATCACGGCGGGTCCGCTCTCGCGGGTCGCGCTGGTGATCTTCGCCCTCGCGCTCGCGATCGGCCTCGTCGGCTGCGGGGACGATCCGCAGCCGCAGAACAAGCCCTCGAGCGCCAAGCCCGCGGCGGCGGCGCCGGCGAAGAAGGGAAAGGGAAAGGGGAAGGCGGCCGAGGTGAAGCTCGATCTGCCGCCCCTCCCGCTCAAGGAGTTCAAGGAGGGCGACTTCTCCGAGACCGACCAGAGCCGCGATCCCTTCCGCAGCTTCGCGAGCGTGTTCGTGTCGCAGGCGAAGGCGAAGGCGACGGTGCAGCGCAAGGCGATCGTCGAGCGCTACGCCCTCGACGAGCTCAAGCTGATCGGCATCGTGAGCCGCGGCACGTCGCGCGCCCTGCTGACCGATCCGTCGGGCAGCGGCTGGGTCGCGAAGGTCGGCGACCTCATCGGCAAGCCCGAGCTCGTGCACTCCGGCGGGCCGACCGGCATCGACGTGGCGCTCAACTGGCGAGTCGACCGCATCCGCTCGAACGACGTGGTCTTCGTGCGCGAGGATCCGTCGCACCCCGAGATCCCGCCGACGACGCGCGTCATCGCGCTGCGCTCGCCCGAGGAAGAGCAGAACCTGCTGATGATGCTGCAGCCGCAGCGCTGACGATCGCTCGCTCCGCTCGTCCAAATCCCGCGTCGCCGCGCGCGTTTCCGTGGGAGCATGCGCCCCATGACGGCCGTCGCGATCGTGGGGGCGCAGTGGGGCGACGAGGGCAAGGGCAAGGTCGTCGACCACTACACGGAGCACGCCGACATGGTCGTGCGCTACGCCGGCGGCCCGAACGCGGGGCACACGCTCGTCGTCGGCGACGACAAGCTCGTCGTGCGGCTCATCCCGAGCGGCGTCCTCAGGCCGCGCTCGCGCTGCGTGCTCGGGCAGGGGATGGTGGTCGACCTCGCCGTCCTCGCCGGCGAGATCGACGCGCTCACCGCGCGCGGCGTCGACCTCGACGGGCGCCTCGCGCTCTCGTCTCGGGCGCACGTCGTCCTCCCGCATCACATCCTCGTCGACGGCCTGCGCGAGGGCGCCGCGACCGACGCCGCGAAGATCGGCACGACGAAGCGCGGCATCGGCCCCTGCTACGAGGACAAGGCAGCGCGCCGCGGGCTCCGCGTCGGCGATCTCGCGAGCGAGGCGCGCACGGCCGAGATCGTCGGCGCGGCGCTCGACGCGTGGGCGCCGACGATCCGCGCGCTCGGCGGCGACGTCCCGCGCGCGGCCGACGTGATCGCCCAGATCGCCCCCCTCGGCGCGCGCCTGCTCCCGCTCGTCGCCGACACGTCCAAGCTCGTCGACGACGCGATCGCGCGCGGCGACAAGGTGCTCCTCGAGGGCGCACAGGGCACGCTGCTCGACCTCGACCACGGGACGTACCCGTTCGTCACGTCGTCGACCGCGGTCGCGGGGGGCGCGGCCGTCGGCGCGGGCATCGGGCCGACGCGGATCAAGCGCGCCGTCGGCATCACGAAGGGCTACACGACGCGCGTCGGCTCGGGGCCGTTCCCGACCGAGCTCCACGACGCGACCGGCGACCGCATTCGCACCGTGGGCGGCGAGTTCGGCTCCGTCACCGGGAGGGCGCGGCGGACCGGCTGGCTCGACGTCTGCGGCCTCCGCTACGCCGCGCGCGTCAATGGCCTCGACGGCCTCGCCATCACGAAGCTCGACGTGCTGAGCGGCTTGCCGGAGGTCGCCGCGTGCGTCGCGTACGAGCTGCCCGGCGGCGAGACGACGCGGGACCTGCCCATCGACGCGCTCTCGACCGCCAAGCCGGTGCTGCGGACGTTCGCCGGCTGGAGCGCGGAGCTCGGCGGAGCGCGCGCGATGGCCGACCTCCCGAGCGCGACGCGCGCGTTCATCGATTTCATCGCGGACGAGACGCGCACGCACGTCGACGTCGTGAGCGTCGGCCCGCGCCGTGACCAGACCATCGTCCTGCGCTCGCCGTTCGACTGACGAGCGAGCGATGTCCGGACTTGGAGTCGATCGCGGCACGCCGCGTTCGACGCGCCGCGGGCGCGCGCGCGGGTCGCTTGGTAGACTGCGCGCCGTGATCGCCGCCGCGCTCGTCGCCTTTGCGCTCGCCTCGCCGCACGTCGCCGCGGCCCCGGGCGCGCTGTCTGCGGCGGCCGCTGCGGCGGGGCGTCCGCCCGAGTGCAGGGC
>DASYCF010000201.1:0-2843 GCA_036500365.1 Byssovorax sp. | reverse complement strand
GGAGGCGAAAGACCCCCTCGCCCGCCGCGATCGCCTGCGGCGGGTTCTGGGTGTCGAATCCGACCAGTCGCTCGAGGAGCCGAAGGACTTCCGGCAACGGCTCGTTCACGGCTTGATCGGGTTCATCCGCGACGAGAGCGTCGAGCTCTGACCGAACAGCTTGATGAAGCCCTCGGCCTCCTTCGCGGTCCAGTCCGCCGACTGCGCGTAGACGGCCTTCTTGTTCAAGAGGAGGTGCTCGGACGTGACGCTGACCGCATGGGCGACGCCGCCCGAGGTCTCGAGGGTGACCTCGCCGGTCACGAAGCGCTGCGAGCTCTCGAGGTAGGCCTCGAGGTCCTTCTTGAGCGGCTCGAAGAAGAAGCCCTTGTAGACGAGCTCGACCCACTTCTTCGCGACGACGGGCTTGAACGCGTTCTCCTGCGCGGTGAGCACGGCCTCCTCGAGCGCGCGGTGCGCCGCGACGAGCGCGACGAGACCAGGCGCCTCGAACACGATGCGACCCTTCAGGCCGACGGTCGTGTCGCCCGTGTAGATCCCTCGGCCGACGCCGTGCGCGCCGAGCCTCGCGTTGAGCTCGCGCAAGATGGCGGGCCCGTCCTTCTTCGCGCCGTCGATCGCCGTCGCGACGCCGTCCTCGAACGTGATCGCGACGCGGAGCGGCGTCGTCGGGCGGGCGCTCGGCGGCGCCGTGAGCTGGTAGGTGCCGGGGCCCGGCTCCTTCCACTCGTCGATCTCGGAGCCGCTCATCGTCACGCCGAGGAGGTTCTCGTTGATCGTGTAGACGGTCTGCTTCGCGGGCACCTCGTAGCCGATGCGCTTCAGGTAGCCGCGCTCGTAGTCGCGGACGTTCGGGTGCTCGTCCTGGATGTCGCGGATGGGCGCGAGGACGCGATAGTCGCCGAGCGCGCGCACGCTGAGGTCGAAGCGCACCTGGTCGTTGCCCATGCCCGTGCAGCCGTGCGCGACCAAGTTCGTCCCGAGCTCGGCGGCGAGCGCCACCGCGCGCTTCACGATGACGTAGCGGTCGGAGACGAGCAGCGGATACTGATCCTGATAGAGCTGTCCGCCGTACACGAGCGGGACGACGACCTCGGTCCACACGTCCTCGGCGCCGTCGGCCGTCACGTGGCGCTTCGCGCCGAGGCGCACCGCGCGCGCCTCGATCTCGGCGCGCTGCTCGGTCGAGACGCCGCCCGTGTCGACGAACAGCGTGACCACGTCGTGCCCGCGCTCGCGCAGGTACGGGACGCAGAAGCTCGTGTCGAGCCCGCCCGAGAACGCGAGGACCACCGTGCTCATTTCGATCCGTCTCCCTCGAGCAAGTGACAGAGCAGCGCCTTCTGCACGTGCAGACGGTTCTCGGCCTCGTCGATCACCATCGACGTCGGCGCGCGCACCACCTCGTCGGTCGCCTTCACGTTGCGCCGGAGCGGGAGGCAGTGGCTGAAGAGGCCGCGCCCGCCGTTCGCCGTCTTCGCCATCTTCGCCGCGTCGACGATGAAGTGCCTGTGCGCGTCGCGGATCGGCTTCTCGTCGGACCAGCGCCCGAAGTAGGGCAAGGCGCCCCAGCTCTTCGCGTACACGACGTCGGCGCCGTCGTACGCCGCGTCGACGTCGTGCGTGATCGTGATCGCCCGCCCGTTCTCGCGCGCCGAAGCGCGCGCGGCCTCCATGTAGCGGGCGTCGAGCGCGTACTCCGGCGTCGGGCAGAGGAGCGTGACGTCGAAGCCGAACTTCGCGGCGATGATCAGCGCGGAGTTCGCGACGGCCGTGTTGAGCGGTCGCGGGTGGTACGTCCACGTGAGCAGGAACTTCTTTCCGTCGGTCGCGCCGAGCCGCTCCTTCAGCGCGAGCATGAGCGCGAGCTCCTGACACGGGTGCGTGATCGTCTCCATGTTGACGACGGGCACGGTGGCGTGGCGCGCGAACGCCTCGATGACGCGGTCCTCGCGGTCGTCCTCCCAGCGCTCGAACCTCGGGAACGCGCGCACGGCGATGACGCCGCAGTAGCGCGAGAGCACGCGCGCGACCTCCTCGACGTGCTCCTCGGCGTCGCCGTCCATCACCGCGCCGTCCTTGAACTCGATGGGCCACGCGCCCTTGCCGGGCTCGAGGACGACGGCGTGCCCGCCGAGCTCGAAGATGCCGATCTCGAACGACGAGCGCGTGCGCAGCGACGGGTTGAAGAACACGAGCGCGATCGACGTGCCGCGCAGGCGCTCCGGCTGGAGCCGGCGCTGCTTCAACGCCGCCGCCGACGCGAGCACGCGCTCGAGCTCGTCGCGCGACCAGCCGAGCGTCGAGAGGAAATGCCGCGGCGTCGTGCCGTTCATGCGGCGCCGCGTACACGAGCGCGCCCGTCCCCGCAAGCGAGCGCGCGCGCGTCAGCCGACCTGGTAGTGCGTCCACGTGTAGAGGAGCGCGGCAGCGACGGCGACCGCGACGACCGCGACGAGCACGTAGCCGAGGAGCGGCCGCGGCGTGCCGAGCGGGGTGAGCGGCTCGTCGGAGTCTTGCGCGAGCGGCTTCGGCCGCGGCTTCAGCACGGTCGGCTCCGACACGGAGTACGCCTCGAGCCGACGCAGGCCGGCCTGCGCGGTGATCACCTCGGGCCGCGCCTTCTCGGCGGGCGGCGGGCGCGACGACGGGATCGGCGTTCGCTTGGCGTCCTCGATGCTGGCGACGACCGCGGGCGACAGCGCGACGCGCTCGGCCGGGAGCTTCGGGATCACGTTGCTCCGGCTCGCGGGCGCCTCGGCGACCTGCACGTCGGTCGACGGCGGGTGCGACGACGGCCGCGGCGCGGGCGCGGGCGCGGCGCCCGTCGGGGGCTCGATCGC
>DASYCF010000200.1:0-2884 GCA_036500365.1 Byssovorax sp. | reverse complement strand
GGCGCGCCTCGAGCCGCCGCCGTCGACGCGCGGGCCCGCGGCCGGCCCGAGGACGACCGTGACCGGCCGCGCCTTCTCGCCCTCGCCGACGAGGATGGTCTGCTCGACGGCGGGCATGCCCGCGGCCTCGAACCGCAGCTTGTGCGCGCCCGGGTCGAGCGGGATCGCGCGCCCATCGAGCGCGCCGGCGAGGGGCGCGCCGTCGAGCGCGACGCCGACCGCGACCAGATCCTCCCCGCTCACGCCCTTCGCGCGGAGCACGATCGTCGGGAGCGCTTGGTTCGTCTCCGCGACGCGACGACCGCACTCTGCCGCCACCTCCGCGGGGCAGGTCGGCGCGGCGCACTGCGCGAGATCGCGGAGCGCGTCGCGAAGCCTCGACTGCTTGAGCAGGAGCACGGCGTGCTCGTTCGCCGCGATGCACGCGGCGTCATCGGCGCGCGCATCGCCGGCGTTCGCGGCCAGCGCGCCGGCGAACACCGCCGCTGCGGCGAGGAGGCGCGCGCGCTTCACGGGCACTCCTGCCGGAAGTGCTTGTACCCCTCTGCGTCGAAATACCCGACGGTGCGACAAGGCCCGTTGGAGACCGGCACCGACGGGGCGAGCGCGGGAGACGCGGTGTCGGCGACAGGTAGGCTCCTCGGTCGGTCGCGGACCGCCGTCGATCGGACGGACGGCGCGTCGGCCGGCCCAGCGTCGACTCCGGGCGGCACCTCCTCGATCACGGGCGCGACCGAGGCCGTCGCGCGGGCGACCGTCGCTGGACCGGCGTCCGCTTCGAGACGGGCACGAGCGGCCGCCTCGAGCCCGACCGCTCGCTCGTCGCCCTTGCCAGCGCCGCGCCACACAGCCAGCG
The DNA here is from genome assembly GCA_036500365.1 of Byssovorax sp. Classification (GTDB taxonomy): domain Bacteria; phylum Myxococcota_A; class Polyangia; order Polyangiales; family Polyangiaceae; genus DASYCF01. The sequence continues at coordinate 2,028 of DASYCF010000200.1, read as the reverse complement.
CCGCGACGCCGACGAGGAGCGGCAGCGCGACCAGCGTGCGCCTCGACCGCGCCCCGTTTGCAGAGCTCGCGGGGACCTGCGCCGCGACGCCCGACTTCGCCTCGCTGCCCGCCGACGAGAACGGCGCGAGCGCGCGCGCGAGCTCGTCGACGCCGCCGAACCTGCGCTCGGGGTCCTTCTCGAGGCACCGCTGGATCGCCGCCTCGAGCGCCGCCGGCACGTCGTCGCGCGTCGACCGAATGGGCACGTGCGCGCCGTGGGCGATCGCCAGCACGAGCTCGGGGACGGACTGCGCGCGGAAAGGCGGCCGATGGGTCAAGAGCTCGTAGAGGACGACGCCGAGCGCCCACACGTCGGCGCGCGCGTCGACCGACCTCGCGGAGCTCATCTGCTCCGGCGACATGTACCGCGGCGATCCGAGCGCGGTCGCGGTCGTGGTCACCTGCGGGTCGGCGGTCGACTTGGAGATGCCGAAATCGAGCACCTTCACGATCGGCGGCCGATTCGGGCGCTTCGCGAGGAAGAGGTTCGACGGCTTGAGGTCGCGGTGGATGATGCCGAGCGCGTGCGCCTGCGCGACGCCTTCGCACGCCTCGCGTACGTAGTCGGTGGCGCGCTCGATCGACAGCGGCCCCTCGCGCCGCAGCACGCGCTCGAGGTCGTCCCCGTCGAGGTGCTCGAGGACCATGTACGGCGCGCCGCTCGGGAGCGCGCCGACGTCGATCGTGCGCGCGACGTGCTCGGAGTCGATCCGCGCGGACGCGCGCGCCTCACGCGCGAAGCGGAGCGCGAACCGGGGGTCGGAGGCCGCCTCGGGGCGCAGGAACTTCAGCGCGACGCGGTGCTCGAGCTCGACGTGGATCGCCGCGACGACGACGCCCATCCCCCCGACGCCGAGGACGCGCTCCACGCGGTACTTCCCCGCGACGACGTCACCTTCGCGCACGGGGCTCGCGGCGGGCTCCCGCGGCGCGCCGCCGTCCTCCGGCACGGTGCGCGCGAACTGCGCGTCGACCGCGGACGCCGCCGCGTCGGGCTCCGCCGCGGGCGCTGCGTCGAGGCCGCGCGCGAGCTCGGACACGAGACGCCGACAGTCGGCGCACGAGGCGATGTGCGCGTCGATCGACCGGCGCGTCTCGGGCGGCAGAAGGCCCTCGACGAATTCGGCGCCCGTCGAGTCGTCGAGGCAAGCCGTTCGCGCGGGGGCTGGCGTCGCGGCCATCGTCAGCGCCGAGCCTACCGCGTCCCGCGGCGCCGGGCGTCAGGGCTGACGATTTCGTGCGACATCGCTCCGCGCGGCGGCCTCAAGGCAGTGTCGAGGGCGCGTCGCCCTCGCATCCAAGGAGAAATCCCATGAACGCCTTTCGTCCCGTGCTCCTCGCCTGTGTGCTCGCCACGTCCGTCGCCGCGTTGCCCGGCTGCTTCGCGATGGTTCAGCCGCTCACCGCGGCCGAAGTCGCCGAGCGCGGCACGCGGCGCTTCGACGGCGCCACCCGCGAGAAGACGACCGAGGCCATCGCGACGTCGCTGACGACGCTCGGCTACAAAGTCACCGTCGCCTCGCCCGAGACCGGCGTCGTGAAGACGGCGCCGAAGACCGTCTTCGTGAGCGCGTCCGCGCAGGGCTACGGCTACTCGAGCACCGTCGCCGCCGAGGAGGATCAGATCGCGTGGGCGATCCGCGTCGAGTCGACGGAGCGCGGCAGCCTCGTCCACGCGGTCCCCCGCGGGTACCGCAACGGGACCGAGCTGACGGAGAACGACATGTCGTGGGTGCCCGCGATCCTCGACCCGAAGTTGCGCGACATCTGGAACGAGGTGGCGTCGACGCTCGGCACCGCGTCGCAAGCGGCCCAACGCGTGAAGACGGCGGCCGCGAGCGAGGCGGGCGTCAGCGGGACTCGTTGAGCCGCCGTCGAATCGTCGCGCCGAGCTGGCTCCGCACGAGCCGCAGCATGCTCTCGCACTCCTCGCGGCTGATGCGCGCCCCCTCCATGAGGGCGCGCCGCGTGCTCTTCATCAGCATCT
>DASYCF010000199.1:0-3852 GCA_036500365.1 Byssovorax sp. | reverse complement strand
GGCCTCGGGAGACGCGAGCGCCTCGAGCCGCCACTCGCCGCGCTCGGCGCCGCTCGTCAGGGTGGCAGTCGCCGCGCGGAGGACGAGCTCCTCGGCGGCGCGCGCGTCGGGCTCGGCGTCCGGGCGGACGGCGCCGAACAGCACGGTGCCCGAGATGCGGATCGCGAGCGGCCGCCCGTCGCTCGCCGTGAACGACTCGGCCGTGCCGGCGAACGGGAGCGCGCTCATTCGCTATTGCGGCGTGACCACGAGCCCGTAGTTGCCCTGGGGCTGGCCGCCGCCGATCGTCGAGCCGTCGACCCACACGTACGTGGGCTGTCCGGCCGCGAGGTTCGGCAGGCTGATCGTCTCACCCGACGTGCCGCTCACGTTCGAACAGGCGATCTCCGTGTTCCCGTCGCCGCAGGAGCGGCGCGCGTAGAGCACGGAGTTGTAGTTGGTGCGCGTGGCGTCGAGCAAGAGCTTGAACCCCTCCGTCGCGCTTGGCGTGAGCGCGTATACGACGTCCGGCCCGGGGTCGCCGCCGCAGCTCCCCGAGCCCGTGAACGTCGTGTTCGGCGTGCTCCCGAGCGCGAGCATGGGAGTGCCAGCCTCGATCGGGAACAGGATCGGATCGTTGCAGTTCGTGCCGGCGGCGAAGTTCACGACGAGGTGATACGCGCCCGACTCCGTGCCTCCGTCGACGAACAGGTAATACGTCTGCCCAGGCGTGACGCGGAGCGACACGACCTCTCCGCCGAAGAGCTCTTGATTGCCCTGCGGATCCTTGCTGTCGGCGCAGATGAGCGGCGTCACCGGCGTCGCGTCGGCGCACGACGTGGAGATGTACAGCGTGCTGTCGAACGCCGTCATCGCGCGGGTGAGGCTCGCGGTGAGGAACCCGTCGGCCTGGGCCGTGAGGGCATAGACGCGATCGGGGCCGCCCGTCGGACACGTGGGCGTCGCCGAAGACGCCTTGTGCTGACCGCCGCCGACGGTCGTGCCGTCGAACGTCACCGTCCCGAAATCGACGGCGATCGCGGTCGCGGTCGCGCACGTCGTGCCCTCGCCCTGACAGGTCGACGAGCACCCGTCGCCGTTCGTGGTGTTGCCGTCGTCGCACTGCTCGCCCGGCTCGACGACGCCGTTGCCGCAGATGGGTTGGCAGCTGGAAGGGTCGTAGTTGCATCCGTCGTCGCACCGGAGGCCGCCCGGGTTGACGAAGCCGAACATCTGGCAGGTCACGCCGCCGAGGTCGCCGGCGTCGCAGTCCTCGCCCGGCTCGCGGACGCCGTTGCCGCAGTGGGCGCGGCAGCCGCTCGAGTCGAAGCCTTGACAGTTGGCGCACGCGAGGCCGGCGGCGTTGACATAACCGTAGTCGGTGCACGATTTTCCGCCGAGGTCGTTCCCGTCGCAGACCTCGCCGGGCTCCTTCACGCCGTTGTGGCAGTGGGCGGCGCAGCCGCTCGCGTCGAGCTGGCACGCGGCGGTGCACGCGAGGCCCGCGGCCGTCGCGTAGCCGAGGTCGCGGCACGTCGCGCCGCCGAGGTCTTGCCCGTCACACTGCTCGGGCGGCTCGATCGCTCCGTCGCCGCACGTGGCGGGCGCGCCGCCGGTGCCCGTGGTGGTGCCGCCGCCGCTCGACGTGGTCGACGCGCCGCCGGATCCGCCGACCTCGCTCGAGCCGCCGACGCCGCCGCTCGACGCGCTCGCCGAGCTCGACGCGGGCGTGCCGGACGCGGTCGACGAGACCGACGCGCTCGTCACGAGCGGACCACCGCTCGACGAAGACGACGCCGCGCCGCCGCCGCCCGCGGCCTCGCCGCTGGACCCGCTCGACGCGTCGCCGAAGAGATCGTCCGTCGAGATGCCGCAGCCCGAGAGACCCGCGCCGAGCGCCACGGCTGCGGAGCCGAGCGCGAGGACGAGGGGAAAGTGGAGGCGCTTCATGAAGACCCTTGGACCCTCGCGGTGACGCGAGGAAGGCGCTCAAGTTACCACGGTTACCGGCGTCGGCGGCCGTCAGCGCGGGTCGTGCTCGCCGGGCGCGGCGGGCTTCAGCGTCCACGGAGAGCGCCCCGCGGCGCTCGGGTCCGCGGGCGCGCGCTCGCGCTCGAGCCACGCCCAGAACGCGTCGGCCCAGATGGCGCCGCCCTTGTCCGTCGGGTGCACGTGGTCGCCCTGCCGCGGGATGGGCTCCTTCACCTCGACGTCACTGTCGAAGAAGCGGCACGGCGCCGAGTTCTCGCGGAGGACGTTCATCATGCCCGTGTCCTTCTTCCAGAGCGGCGGCGACACCCAGACGCACGGGCGGCCGCCGATGGACTGAGCGATCTTTCGGACGGCGAACGCGTGCGTCGTCGGCTCGATGTTCTGCATCTCGTTCGCGCCGAGCGTGACGATCACGAGATCGGGCTGCGTGTTCGCGACGAGGAGCTCGACCTTGTTGGCCCACGTGGTCGTGAACGAGCTCGTCTCGGCGCGGACCTCGTAGCGCGCGCCGAGCTCCTTCATGCGCGGCTTCAGCGCCTTGGTGAAGCCGGCGAGCGCGAAGCTGTCGCCGATGACCAGCACCGCCGTGCCCTTCGGGATCGGGGGCGGCGGCGCGTCGGGCGGGGCGGCCGGCGCCGCGGCGTCGACCGCCTTCGGCGGCGGGGGCGGGGCCTGCTCGCGCACCGCCGGCGCGGCGGACGCGACCGTCGGCGGGCTCGCAGGGGCCGGCGCGGCGTCGACCGGCGCCCCGCCGCACGCGGCGCAGCCCACGATCGAGCAGAGCGCGATCACCCGCGAATTGCCCGGGCGAAGCGAGGTCGGGGGCCGCGGCCGCTCGCGGCTCCGTCGAAGAATCATGCTGCGCCCTGGGCGCCCGTCGGTCTCCACGCCGCTCCTCCGGGCGGCACCCTAGTCCAACGCGGCGCCGGCCCGCACGTCGCTTCGGCGTGTTTCGCGGCCTGGGCACTTTCGCCCGCGGCCGCGCGTTGCTAACTCAGGGGGGACGTGACTCTGCGTTTTTCGCTGTTCGGGTTCGATGTCGAGGTCCAGCCGTTCTTCTGGATCATGGCGTTTCTCCTCGGTATGCAGCGCGGCTTCCTCGAGGCCGGCGCGCAGTACCTGATCGCGATCTGGATCGTCGTCGTGTTCGCGTCGGTGCTCCTCCACGAGCTCGGCCACGCGTTCGCGTTCCGGCGGCTCCACATGCAGGCGCGCATCGTCCTCCACAGCTGGGGCGGCTACACGGTGCCGAACGAGCTGCTCCCGCCGTCGCGCCGGGAGCGCGCCTTCGTGAACCTCGCGGGTCCGTTCGCGGGCTTCGTCCCAGCCGTGCTCATCTGGGCGTTCGGCCGCCTCGCGCCGTCGGCGTACCTCGCGCTGCCGATGCCGGTCGCGTTCGCGCTCGAGTGCGCGTTCGAGGTCGGCCTCTTCTGGGGCGTGTTCAACCTCATGCCGCTCTTGCCGCTCGACGGCGGGCACGTCGTGCAGAACGCGTGCGGACCGCGGCGCGCGCGGCTCGCGGCGGTGATCTGCTCCATCGCGCCCGTCGCGATCGGCGCGTGGGCCGCGCTCCGCCACAACTGGTTCCTCGCCTTTTACATGGGCTACTTCCTCTTCCAGGCGGGGAAGGCGTTCACCGAGGGCAAGCGCGCCGAGGCGAAGGCGGGCGCGGCGACGGCCGTCGTCGAGCTCCCGCTCGAGGCAGCGGCGCTCATCGCGAGCGCGCGCCACGCGCTCGGCGAAGGCGAGCCGGCGCGCGCGGTGAAGCTCGCGCGGCGTGTGATCGAGGGCGACGGCGGCTCGTTCGCGACGACGAAGCAGGCCGCGCGCGAGGCGTACGAGATCGCCGCGTGGGCAGCCATGCTCGAGGATCGCACCGAC
>DASYCF010000198.1:0-3280 GCA_036500365.1 Byssovorax sp. | reverse complement strand
TTGAGCGCCTCGAGCGAGAACGGGTCGTCGCCGAGGTCGCCCGCGAGCTCGCCCTTCACCGCGCCGAGCCGCTCGAGCGCGGCGAGGTGCTCGGGATCGGCGTCGACGACGACGCCGCACTTCACGAGCTCGTCGGCCTCGTCCGCGTCGACGTGGAAGGCGCCGCTGCCGCGGAACGGGGGCAGCGCGTTGAGCACGTTCAGCGCGTGCGCGCACGTCATCATCGAGCGGGTCCCTTTCGAAGGCGTGAGGTCGCGAGCCACGATAGCGCGGGCGCGACCGCCTCGCGCGCGCACAAGACGACCGGCGCCTCCGCGGGGGCGGCGCGCGCGGCCTCGAGCGCGGCGAACACGTGCCGCTCCACGCGCTCGCGCGGCGGCGCCTCGCCGTCCCACACGAGCTGGACGCCCGCGACGCCCGCGCCCCGCGCCGCCGCGACGAACGCGACGAGCTTGTGGGCGTTCGCCGTCGTGACGCGCACGACCGCGAGCGCGCCGTCGAGCGTGGGCGCGATCTCGGCGAGGCGCTTCTGGGTGCGGAACCGGACGACGCGCCACGACTCGTCCGGCGGCCGCGACGCCACGACCTCCGCCACCGCGCGCTCGATGGATCGCGTGACCGCGCGCGCGCGATCGGCGTCGGAGATCGACACCGTCACGGCGGCGGCGCTGCTCACGACGCGCGCCCTGCGCGGAAGAAGCAGTTGTTCATGCACGTGAGCGGGCACGCGTCGACGAGGGCGCGCGTCTCGGCGTAGGCCTGGCTGTTCCAGAGCGCGCGCACGCTCGTGAGCCGCGCGTCGCCGTGCGACCAGGGCAGGCGATAGCAGGGCTTGATGCTGCCCCGATGATCGACGGCGAGGAAGGCCTCGCCCACGCGGCACGCGACGCCCAGCGCCTCGCGCGACGAGTCGTCGAAGTAGCGGCGGAAGAGGGCGAGCCGCTCGCGCGACGTGTGCACGAAGCGGCCGTGCTCCTCCTTGAGCGCGGCGAGCTCGTCGAAGACGCGATCGAGCTCGGCGGCCTGCGCGCGCTCGGGCCACATCGCGGCGATGGCGCCGACGTCGTCGCGCCGCACGACGCGCGCGGCGGAGAGGAAGCCGTGCTGGAGGTTCACGGGCTGGATGTTGACGCCGTCGCACCCCGCGTCGCGCGCGCGCCGCACGAGCGCCGGGATCTCTGCGAGGTTCTGCCGCTGGATCACGGTCGACACGTTGACGCTGAGCTTCGACAAGTCGCCGCGCGCTCGCTTCGCGGAGACCATGCGCGCGACGGCGCGCCACGCGTGATCGGCGGCGGTCGGCACGCCGACGATCGCGTCGTGCGTCGCGTCGTCGGCGCCGTGGATCGAGATCGACACCGAGAGCACGCGCTCTGCGAGCTCGCCCGCGACTGCCTCCGAGATGGGGAAGCCGTTCGACGTGATCGTGACGAGGTGCCCGAGGCCGTTCGCGTAGCGGACGTGGTCGAGCATGTCCGGATCGCGGAACGGCTCTCCCGCGCCCGTGAGCGCGACGCGGCGGACGCCCCACGACGCCGCCTCGGCGATGAGCGCGCGCACCTCCGCCGCGGAGATCGTGAGCGGGTCACGCTTCGTGGCGCGGTTGCCGCACATCGAGCACTGGAGGCCGCAGAGGTCGTTCGTCGAGATGTCGAGCGCCGGCGGCGGCAGGTGATAGCGCCGGCCGGTCGAGAGCGAGAGCGAGACCGAGCCGGCCTCGTGGAGGCGCCGCAGCGTCGGCACGAGCTCCCCCTCGTCGTCGACGACGGTGCGGTCATGCGCCTCGTCGCGCGCGCGCAGCACGACGTCGATCGGCCGAGGCGACTCGCGGACGGCCCGCGCGAGGAGGCCGACGTTGCCGAGGTCGACATGCCAGCGCAGCGCGCCCTCCGCGTCGAGCGCGCCGCGCACGCGCGACAGCGCCGCGCCAGGCTCCTCGGGCGTTCCCATCTCGAACAGCGCGATCGTCACGGCGTCACCTTGGGCGGTCGAAGCAGCCGGCGCCGCTCGCCGCGCGCAGCATACAGCGCCCCGCCCGCCCACCGCCGCGCGTCGAAGGCGGGCGGCCTTAGGGCGCTCCCCGCGGCTCGTTTGCGCGAGCCCCGGGGCCTTCGTGCGGGCGGTCCGCCCCTGTCATTCGAGACGCGCCGGAGGGAAGCTGCCGATCCTATGCAAACCCCGACCCTCGGCGGCGCGCCCCTGCGGCGCCATTTCCATGCGTGCGCGTTCGTCAGCGGGCCCGACGAGGAGCGCGAGCTCATCGAGCCATTCTTCGTCGAGGGCCTCGGCCGTCGCGAGAAGGCGGTCTACATCGTCGATCCCGCCAGGCGCGCCGAGCACGAGGCGCGCCTCGCGCCCTCCGCGCCGAGCGCCGATCTCCTCGAGGTGACGACGTGGAACGACGCGCACCTCAAGGGCGGGAGCTTCGACAAGGAGCGCATGTCGGCCGCGCTCGCGACGATGATCCGCGAGAACGCCGAAGCGGGCCGTCCGCCGATGCGCATCGTCGGCCAGATGGGCTGGGTCTACACGAACCCGCGCGGCATCGAGGACCTCGTGAGCTACGAGGCCAGCGTCAACGACGTGCTGAATCGCGGCAAGACGCCGACGGTTTGCGTGTATGACGTGCGCCGTCTCTCGGGCGCGACGATGATGGACCTGCTCCGCGCTCATCCGCTCACGATCATGAACGGCGTGCTGCACGAGAACCCGTTCTACACGCCGGCCGAGGAGATGCTGCGCGACCTCCGCGCGCGCGACGCGCAGAATTGACGGAATGCCCGGCGGCGCGAGCGTGATGGATACTCGGCTCCGGCGTTGCATTCGTGACCTCGCGGCGCTCGAGGCGCTGCCATCGATGTGCGTCGGGCGCTCGGTGGACGAGGTCGTCGAGCTCTCGCTCGAGGCGCTCCCCGCCGTCTTGACGAGCGACGTCCTGTATCTCTCCGCCGACGGCATCGAGCGGGCGGTCGCCGGGCGCGGGGCGCCGCTCGACGCGGGCGCGGCCGCGGCGCTGGGCAAGATCGCGGCGGCGGTCACCGCCGACGGCGGCGGACCGGCGTGGGTCGACGCCCCCGGTCGTGGCCGCGCGTGCGTGATGGCGGCGTCGTTCCCTGCGCATGCGGGCGTCGGTCGGCTCCTCGTGGGTCGCGCGACCGCGCTCGACGAGGAGACGGACGTGGTGCTCGTCCGCACCGCGGCGAACCTCGTCGGCTCGACGCTCGAGGCTGCGCGCATGCTCGAGGCGGCGCAGCGCAAAGACGAGTTCCTGGCCATGCTG
>DASYCF010000197.1:0-3240 GCA_036500365.1 Byssovorax sp. | reverse complement strand
GTACATCGCGATCGCGCCGGCGGTGAGGAGGGTCGCGTGGATCTTGCGCGTCGAGCCGATCTTGCGCGCGAGCGCGACCGCCTCCGTCGAGCTCCGCTCGGCCTCGACGAGCTCGTCGCGCTCGAGCGCGACCACGGCGAGGTTGCTCAGCGACGTCACGCTGCCCGACGTATCGCCCGCGGCGCGCCGGAGCTCGAGCGCGCGGCGCGCGTTCTCCTCGGCCGCGTCGAGGTTCGCCTCTTCGATGTAGAGCGTCGCGAGGTTGTTCGCGATCGTCGACACGCTCGACGGATCGAACGCGCTCCTGCCCTGGTGCTCGCGCGCCGATTCGTACGCCGCGCGGGCGGCGGCGGTCGTGCTCGACTGGCGCAGGACGACGCCGAGGTTGATGTACGTCTGGACGAGCCGCACCTCGTCGCCCGTCTGCTCGGCGAGCGCGCGGTTCGCGTCGAGCATGCGCGCCGCCTCGACGTAGTCGCGGCGCTTCATCGCGAGGTGCGCGAGCAGGTTGTTGCAGTCCTCGACGCCGCCGATGTTGCGCACCCGCTCGGCCGCAGCCTTCGCCCGCGCCGCGTCGGCGGCCGCGTCGGGTGCGTCGGCGCCGTCGTCGTCGATCGTCGCGATCCGCCCGAGCGCCTTCGCGACGAGGAAGTCCGACCCCTCCGCCTCGGCCTTGGCGAGCGCGGCCTTCGCGGCGGCGCGCGCCTCTTCGAACTCGGCCTCGCGGTCGAGCAGCGCGGCCTCGGCGAGGTCGATGTGTAGGTCGTCCGAGAGGGGCTTCGGGAGGCCGCGCAGCGCGGCGATCGTGCGCGTCGCCTCCGGGAGCCGGCGGCCCTGCGTGTCGGCGGTCGCGAGGCGCACGCCGTACTCGAGGCTGTCGGGGAAGAACGTGAAGAGCGCCTGGTCGATCTCGGCGGCCTTCGGCCACTCGCGCGCGCGCTCGCGGTAGCGACCCTCGAGCGACAGGCGCTCCTCGCGCGAGAGCGCGCCCGCGAGGTCGAACGCGCGGCGCGACTCGGCCACCGCGCGATCGACGACGCCGAGATCGTCGAGCGCGTCGGCGAGCGCGGCGTGCGCGAGCGGCGCGTCCGGCTCGATCGTCACGGCGCGCTCGAGGAGCGCGAGCGCGGCGTCCGCGTGGTGCGACGCGAGCTGCTCGGTGCCGCGCGCGAGCGCCTCGGCCGCCTCGCGCTTCGCGGGGAGCGCCTTCGCAGCGGCGACGCGATCCTCGGCGGAGGCCGGCGCGACGCCGATCTCGGCGCGGAGCCGCTCGGCCGCCTCGTCGGCGACGTCGATGAGGCCGCGACGCTGGCCGGAGATCCGGAGCGTCTTCACCTCGCGGCCGAGGTCGGCGCGGTACACGTGGAGCTCGAGCTCGAGGTCGTCGGTCGGCTGATCGCGCCCCGGCACGAACGTGCCCGCGATCGCGTAGTCGACGCCGGTGCGCGCGCGGAGCGCCGTGAGCGCCGCCGCGTCGGCCGTGGGCGCCGCGCCGACGTCGGCGCGCGAGGCGACGCGGAGCTTGCCGCCGACAGCGAGCTCGCGCCGCAGCGTCTCGCCGAGCTCGGACGCCACCCAGCCCACGTCGGCGCCGCGCGAGGCCTCGAAGCCGAGGACGGCGACGGCGGGCCGCGCGCCGTTCGGCAGCGCGAGCGGCGGCGGGCGGCGCGAGGCGAGCGCGACCGACGCGGCGACGGCGGCGACGGCCACGCCGAGCGCGCCGGCCGCGAGCCGCAGCCCACCTCGCCGCGGCTTCGGCGTGATCTCGCGCAGCAGCGCCTCCATCGTGGGCGTCCGCGCGGCGGGGTCGGTGGCGATCGCGCGGAGGATCGAGGCGCGGAGCGCGGGCGGGAGCTTCGGCGCGTGGACCGGCGGCGGCGCGAGCGCGCCCGCGCGCACGTTGCGGATGAGCTCGCCCAGGTGGGCGCCGTCGTAGGGCCGCGCGCCGTACAGGCCTTCGAAGAGCGCGACGCCGAAGCCGAACACGTCGGCGCGCTCGTCGGCCGTGCCGCCGTCGTAGAGCTCGGGCGCGAGGTAGGCCGGCGTTCCGACGAGCGCGCCGGTCCGCGTGCGCAGCGCGTCGTCGTCCGCGCGCGGGGCGCCGGCGCCGCTCATCGAGCTGGCGCTCACCGCCGCGAGGCCGAAGTCGGTGACGCGGACGCGCCCGTCGTGGCTCACGAGCACGTTGTCGGGCTTGAAATCGCGGTGGACGAGCCCGGCCGCGTGCGCGGCGGCGAGGCCGCGCCCCGCGTCGACGAAGGCGGCGAGCACGTCGCTCCAGGGCCGCCGCTCCTTCTGCGTCCACGTCCGCAGCGTCGTGCCCTCGACGTACTCCATCGAGAGGAAGACCTGCCCGTCGGTCTGGCCCACGTCGTAGAGCGTGACGACGTTCGGGTGCGCGAGCCGCGCCATCGCCTTCGCCTCACGGACGAGGCGCTCGCGCAGCTCCCGGCCGACGGCGCCCTCGCCGAGCTCGCGGCGGAGCAGCTTGAGCGCCACGCGCCGATCGAGCTCCGGATCGTACGCGAGGTAGACCGACCCCATCGCGCCGGCGCCGACGAGGCGGATGACGCGGTAGCGTCCGACGAAGCCCCCCGCGACGATCGACGCGGGCGTCGCCGCGCTGCCGGGCGCGGCGTCGTCGCTCGGCGTGGCGAGCAGCGTCTCGTCGAGCGCGAGCGGCGAAGCGGCCGCGGCGGCGCTCTCGACCGCGAGATCCGCGAGCTCCGCGGCCGCCTCGCGGCACGCGTCGCACACGGCGAGGTGCGCCGCGATCGCGGGGTCTGCGCCGCCTAGCGCCGCGTGAGCGGCGAGCGCGTCGTCGCTCGGGCACGAGTCCATCTCGCGCCGATGATGCAGCCCACGAGCGTGGTTTTCACGCGCAAAAAATAGTTGGGACTTGGTCCAGGCCGCAGCGTCCTCCAGGGGAAAGAGAGGGTTCCCACCATGACGCTCGGTCGCCGCGCGCGAGGCCTCGGCCCCGCGACGCTCGTCGCATTCTTGTGCTCGGCCGCGCCCGCGGCCGCGTACACGCCCCCGCTCCACTGCTCCACGCCGACGCCCGCGCAGTGCGTCGACCCGAACTACCACGGCTCGCTGTGCGCCTCGCACTTCGCGTCGTTCTGTGCGCCCTACGAGAAGACGGCGTACGAGCAGGCCTACGCGAGCAACCAGGCTGCGGCGACGGCGCGCATGCCGCCGCGATCGATCGACGACGGCGCGAACCCGACCTCGGTGAGC
>DASYCF010000196.1:0-8688 GCA_036500365.1 Byssovorax sp. | reverse complement strand
CGCTTCGACACGCCGCTGCCGCCGAGGCCCGATGCGCCGGCGGCCGCCGCGACGCCGGCGCCCTCGCTGGTCGCGTCTGCGGACGGGGGCGAAGGCGACTCGCACGTGCGGCGTCGCTCCCGGCGGACCGTGCGCATCCCGGTCGACTCGGTGCCGCAGGCGACGCCCGAGCCGCCGGCCGTCGGCCCGACGACGCAGCCCTCCGCCGAGCTCGAGCCGCCGACGCGCCCGCGCGCCGAGTTCCTCGCCGAGGCGCCGAAGCACGCGCCGCGTCCGCAGCAAGACAGCGCCGTCGACGGCCTGTCGACGCTCGAGCCCGACGTGCTGGTCGATCGCAGCTCTGGCCCCGAGTTCGACGGCTCCGCGGCCAGGGGTTCGAATCCGTTCGGTGAGGTCACGGCCGAGGCCGAGGCGTTCGACGCCGGTCCGCCGCCGATCCCCGAGGCCGCCTTCTCGCCCGCCGCGCAGCGCGCGCCCGTCGCGCTCGCGCCGCCTCCGCCGCCCGAGGCGCCGAACGACGGCGACATCATCCGGCCGATCCGCATCATCAGCGTGGGTCAGTCGGTCGAGTCCGAGCGGCGCTCCGCGGCGCTGCGCGAGGCGAGCGTGGCCGCCGGGATCACGCCGACGTTCGGCGACGAGGCGAGCGCTCGCCCGATCTCCCGTCCGCCGATGCACGCGGCCGTGTCGCTCGAGCCGTTCACGGCGCCGCGCGCTCCGGCGACGCCGGACATCGAAGAGGTCGACGTCGACGACGAGGAGCCCGAGACCTCGCCGAAGCCGCCGATCGACCTCGCTCCCGCCGCGGGATCGAAGCCCGGCCCGCGCACCGAAGAGATCGACTCGCTCGAGGAGATCGAGGTCGAGCGCACCGAGTACGAGTCCACCGTCGACGAGGTCACGGTCGAGATGGACGCGCCGATGAAGAAGGCGCCGCCGCCGCCGCCGAAGCGCTCGGAGACGCCGGCCGCCGGGATCGCCGTCGTCGCCGAGCCGAAGACGCCGCAGCCCGGCGCCGTGGCCGAGGGCGCGAAGAAGCCGCCGCCGGCGCCGCGCGCCGCGCCGGGCGATCGCCCCGCCGCCAACGCGCCCGAGCCTCCGCGCAAGCGCCCCAAGGCGTGGTGGGACGAGCTCTTCGGCGACGACTTCCTCCGCACGATGGACCACCCCGAGCCGAAGACGATCAAGCGCGAGTGCGACTTCGTCGAGGACCGGCTCGGCGTCGAGAAGGGCGCCGTCGTGCTCGACCTCTGCTGCGGCACGGGCAACCACGCGGTCGAGCTCGCGAGCCGCGGCTACAGCGTCGTCGGCTACGACCTCTCGCTCGCGATGCTCGCCCACGCCGCCGACGAGGCGCAGGCGAAGAGCCAGCGCATCAACTTCCTGCAAGGCGACATGCGCGAGATGGCCTTCCAGGACATGTTCGACGCCGTCTACTGCTGGTCGACGAGCTTCGGCTATTTCGAGGACGAGAAGAACGTCGACGTGCTCGCGCGCATCCGCAAGGCGCTGCGCCCGGGCGGCGTGCTGCTGCTCGACCTCACGAACCGCGACTACGTGGCCGCGCGCCAGCCGAGCCTCGTCTGGTTCGAGGGCGACGGGTGCGTCTGCATGGACGAGATGAGCCTCGACTTCTTCACGAGCCGCCTCCGCGTGAAGCGCACCGTGATGTTCGAGGACGGCCGCGCGCGCGAGATCGAGTACTCGATCCGCCTCTACGCGCTGAACGAGCTCGGCAAGATGCTGCACGAGGCCGGCTTCAAGGTCATCGAGATCACCGGGCACCCGGCGCACCCGGGCGTGTTCTTCGGCTCCGAGTCGCCGCGCATCATCGTGCTCGCCGAGCGCGGCGAATGACCGCGGGCGCGCCGCGCCTCGACGGAGCGTCCGCAGAGACCGTCGAGGTCGCGATCGCGCGCGCGCTCCCGGCGCTCCGCACGAGCGCGTCGGCCCCCGATCGCATCGCCTACGCGCGCGATCTCTGGCCGCGTCACCACCTCGAGACGCGCGCGGGCCGCGTCGCCGAGCACCGCCCCGCGCTCGTCGCGTGGCCGAAGGACACCGCCGAGGTCGCCGCCGTCGTGAACTTCTGCGCGCGCGAGGGCGTGCCGCTCGTCCCGTTCGGCGCGGGCTCCGGCGTGTGCGGCGGCGTGCTCCCGGAGCCGCGCGCGATCGTGCTCGACGTGAAGCGCCTCGCGGGCTGGTCGATCGACGCGGCGGCCGGGCCCACGCTGCGCGTCGGCGCCGGCGCGATGGGCGTGCGGCTCGAGGAGGATCTCGCCGCGAAGGGCTACACGCTCGGCCATTTCCCTTCGAGCATCCTCTGCTCGACCGTCGGCGGTTGGGTCGCCGCCCGGAGCGCGGGCCAGTGCTCCGGCCTCTACGGCAAGATGGAGGACATGGTCGCCGCGCTCGAGGTCGTCACGGGGTCGGGTGAGATCGTCGAGCTCTCGCGGCGCGTGCACGGCCCCGATCTCACGCCGCTCGTCATCGGCAGCGAGGGCGTCCTCGGCGTCGTCACGGCCGCGACGCTGCGCCTCCACCCCGCGCCCGACGCGCGCGCGTTCGGCGCGTTCACCTTCCGCGGGGTCGAGGCCGGGTGGGAGGCGATGCGCGAGATGTTCCAGGCGGGCCTCCGCCCGGCCGTCGCGCGCCTGTACGACCCTTTCGACACGCTGATCGCGCGCCTCGGCCGGCGCCACGGCGTGCGGGCCGATGCCGCGAAGAAGGGCCCGCGCGCGCCGGGCGCGGGCGGCGCCGCGCTCCGCACGCTCCTCCGCGCGCCGCGCGTGCTGAACGAGGCGATCGACGCCGTCGGCGCCCACGTGTGGAGGGGCGCGCAGCTCGTGCTCATCTTCGAGGGCGCGAGCAAGCACCCCGCCGAAGACCTCGCGCGGGCCACGGAGATCGCGGCGCGGCGCGGCGCGAAGGATCTCGGCGAGGGCCCTGCGCGCCACTGGCTCTCGCACCGCTACGCCGTGAGCTACCGGCAGGCGCCCGTGTTCATGGCCGGCGCCTTCAGCGACACGATGGAGGTCGCCGCGACGTGGACGCGCCTGCCCGAGCTCTACGCCGCCGTGCGCGCGGCCATCGGCGAGCGCGCGTTCGTGATGGCGCACCTCTCGCACGCGTACCCGGACGGGTGCAGCATCTACTTCACGTTCGCTGGCGCCGCAGAGACGCCGGACGAAGGGCTCGCGCGGTACGACGCGATCTGGCGCGACGCGCTCGACGCGGCGATCGGCGCGGGCGGCACGCTGTCGCATCACCACGGCGTCGGCCGCAGCAAGGCGCCGAAGCTCGGAGACGAGCTCGGGCGCGCCGTCGACCTGGTGAACGCCGTGCGCGCCGAGCTCGATCCGGCGGGCATCCTGAACCCCGGAAACCTCCTCCCGCGCGGGCCGAGGCGCGCGCCGCCGCCCGCGCCCGCGGCGCCCGACTTGCCCGTCGTCGACGAGGTCACGGGCATCGTGAGCGCGCGCGGCGCCGCGACGCTCGGCGAGATCGAGGCGGCGGTCGCCGAGCACGGCCTCACGCTCGAGCTCGGCGCCGGCGCGCCCGCGCTCGACACGCCGATCGCCGCCTGGCTCGCGCACGGCGCGCGCGGGGCGCCCGATCCGTGGCTCGATCCGGTCGATCACCTCGTCGTCGGGTTCGCGGCGCGGCTCGCGTCGGGCGCGGAGGTGGTCGTGCGTCCGTGTCCGCGCCGCGCCGTCGGGCCGGACGTGTTCGCGCTGTTCCTCGGCGCCGACGAGCGCGTCGGCGTCGTCACGTCGGCCATGCTCCGCGCGCGCTCCCAGGCGCACCGACCGCGGGCGCTCTCGACGAGCCTCGATCGCAACCCCCCGATGAACGAGGGCGAGGCGCGCCTCGTCGATCGCGTCCTCACCGCGGCGTCGCGCGTCGGCCCTGCTCAGTAGAAGACGGCGCCCTGGGTCGCGCCGTGGCCGGTCGCGCGGTCGTACTCGAGGTTGCGCGCGTCCATTCGCTGGAAGGCGGCGTTCTTCGCCTGCGCGACGCTGGCGTCGACCTCGTCGCACGTCGGCCTCCGCGGGAGCCGTGCGAGCGCCGCGGCGAGCTCCGCGGCGGCGTCGACGTCGATGCGCTCGTGGATGGCCTCGTGGCTCGCGAGCACGCCGATGTACCGCGACCACTCGGCGCGATCCCCGCGCGACGCGGTGTTCACGTCGGTCCAGACGGGCATCACGACGGTGACCTGCACCTCGACGTGCGGCGCCGTGAGCCCGCAGTCGTCGGCGCGATCGAGATCGTAGCCCCAGCGCATGTACATGCTCGTCGACGCGTCCGTGCGGCGGTCGCCGCCGTCGAGCGGGCCGACGCGGTTCAGCTGCGCGCGCACCTCGCCGCCGTTGGCGCCGCTCACGGCGTACGTGAAGAGGCGCCGCGTGGCGTGCACGTTCGGCGCGGGTGTCCACTGCGTGATGCGCGCGGGGCCGCTCGCGTCGACGACGCAGCCCGTCGAGCAGAGCCACGAGGCCGCGAACAGGGCGCTCACGTTCACGACCCGCGGCAGCGGAGTCGTCGAAATGGCCCGAGCGAAGCGAGGGCGGGGCTTGGGGCCGCTCGCGGCCCCGTCGCGGATCAAGCGCGCGGCCACACGACGCCGCGCCGCTCGAGGTCAGCGATGGTGTCGGCCAGGGTCTCGCCTGGATCGCGGGGCGCGAAGCCGAGCTCGCGCTTGGCCTTCGACGCGTCGGCGTACCAGAAGTGCTGCGCCATCTCCGCGCTGATGCGATCGACCGGCGGCTCGACGTCGAAGCGCTTCGCGACGCGGGCCATGAGCTCGGCGCCGGCGCTCGCGAGGGCGACGCTCCGCGTGAGCTTGATCCGCGGGGCGGGCACGCCGGAGATGCGCGCGAGCCGGCCGAAGAACGCGGCGAGCGTCATGTTCGCGCCGGTGAGCAGGTAGCGCTCGCCGGCGCGGCCGCGCTCCATCGCGCGCTGCATGCCGTCCGCCGCGTCGCGCGCGTCGACGAACGAGATGCCGCCCGCGGGCACGAACGGCACGCGACGCTCGAGGAAATCGACGACGTCGTCGGTCGACGCGGCGCCCTTCGCGACGACGGCGGCGTCGTGCACGGGGCCGAGCAGCAGCGAAGGGTTGACGACGACCACCTCGAAGTCGGGCGCGCTCCGCTCGAGCGCGGCGCGCTCTGCGTAGAGCTTCGAGCGGTAGTACGGCCAACCCGCGACGAGATCGAACGGCTCGGGCGCGTGCTCGTCGAGGACGGCTCCGGGATCGCGCGAGACGGCGATGGTCCCGCTCGTGCTCGCGACGACGGCGCGCTTCACGCCCGCGGCCTTGCACGCGTCGAGCGTCACTTTGTTGCCCTCGACGTGCACGCGCTGCAGCGCCTCGGCGTCCTCGGGCTTGCGCGAGACGCGGCCGGCGCAGTGGAACAGGCCGTCGCACCCGGTGGCGGCGTCGCGCAGGCTCGCCGCGTCGAGCACGTCGCCGCGCCGCCACGTGACCCGCGCGTCGCTCGCCGAAGGCGCCGCGCGCCGGGCGAGCGCCACGACGTCGTGGCCCGCGGCGGCGAGCCCGGCGACGAGGTGCGCGCCGAGGTAGCCCGTCGCGCCCGTGACGAGGTAGCGGCTCATACGAGGTGAAACGCCTTCTGGAACGTCTGCAGGAGCGCGATGTCGTTCGACTTCACGAGCCCGGTCATGAACTCCATCGGCGTCGGCGTGTACGCCTCCTTGACGATGCGCGTGAACATCTCGGGCGTCGTCTTGAGCACGCAGTCCGCGTTCGAGCCAGCGGGCTTTCCGATCGTGGCCTGGCAGCCGTCGGGCGCGATGCGGAGCGTCCATTTCGCCTCGTTCTCGGTGCCGAGCGTGAAGTAGTACGTGACCGGCTTCTCGACCGAGCCGGCGACGTACTTCGCCTCGAGCTCGCGGAAGAGCGTGACGAGCGGGTGCTCCTTCACGGCGATCTCGTCGGCGCGGCCGATCGTCTTGAGATCGAGCACCTTGCCATCGCGGAGCGCGATCACGGCGGCGTGCGCGAGCTCGGCGACCTTGCGGCTCGCGGCCGAGGCGCGCATCCCCTCGGTCAGGCGGCGGAGCTCGGCGACCTCGAGCGGGGGCCCGATGCGCGCGACGATGGCGCGCTTCGTCGGCACGCTGCGGCCCTTCGGCAGCGCGTCGAACGTGCCGCCGAGGTACACGGGCAGGATGTCGACCTCGTGCGCGAGCGCGAGGTGGCCGATGATCGGCTTGAACTCGTGCACGGCGCCGTCGGGCGAGCGCGTGCCCTCGGGGAAGAGCAGCACGGTCTTGCCCTGGTCGATGATGTCGCCCGCCTGCCGCAGCGCCTGGCGGAGGCCGTTCTTGCGGTCGAACGCGGCGAGGTTCGTGAGGTTCTCGAAGTACGCGCGGCGCAGCCGATCGCCCTCGAAGAAATAGTCCTGCGCGGCGAGCGAGACGATGCCGTCGCCGTAGTCGCCGAGCGCGTACTTCACGAACCCCATGTCGAGGTGGCTCGCGTGGTTCGACGCGACGATGGTGTTCCTGTTGTGCGGGATGAACGCGCGGCCGGTGACGCGCGGCTTCATCGCGTGCTCGTAGAAGCCCATCTGCACGCGGCCCATCCAGCGCTTCGCGACCTCGGCCACGACGGGCGGGATCTCGATCGGCGCCGCTTCTTCGCGCTCGATCGCCGCGCCCTCGACGACGGACGCGCCGCCCGCGTCGCGCACGACGTCCTCGAGCTCGCCGACGCGCTCGCACGCGGCGAGGCGGCCTTGGTCGAGCGGCTTTCCGATCTGCGCCTCGAGCGCCGCGGCGAGCTCGAGCGCCATGAGCGAGTCGAAGCCGAGGTCGCTCTTCAGGTTCGTGCTCGCGGAGATCTCGCTCGGCTTCTTGTTCGCGATCGTCGCGACGGCGTGGCGCACGCCGCTCACGACGGCGCCGCTCGCGTCGGCCTCGGGCGCGGCGCTCGCGGCGACGAGGCGCTCGAGGATCTGGCGCACCTCGTTCCGCTTCACCTTGCGCGTCGCCGTGCGCGGGAGGTCGGCGTCGACGAGGTGGACGACGGCGGGCTGCGTCGCCTTCGCGAGCTCGCCGAACGCCTCCTTCAGCTCGCGCGACGCGCGCTCGTGGCGCTCGGCGCGCGGCGTCTCGACGACGTCGGGCTCGGCGCCGGACGCGGTGGACCGCTCGACCACGGCGAGGCAGCCGACGCGCTCGCCGCCGCGCCCGTCGTCGAGGCCGACGATCGCGAGCTCCTTCACGCCCTTCACCTTGCCGAGGCGCGCCTCGACGTCGTCGGGGTACACGTTCTCGCCGTTCGCCGAGACGATGACGTCCTTCTGACGGCCGACGAGGACGAGCTGCTTTCGCTTGTCGAACCTCCCGAGGTCGCCCGTGTGCAGCCAGCCCTGCTCGTCGATCGCGGCAGACGTCGCCTCCGCGTTGCCCTCGTAGCCGAGCATCACGTTCGGGCCGCGCGCGAGCACCTCGCCGACGCCCGTCGCGTCGGGCTTGTCGATCTTGATCTCGACGCCGGGGATCGCCTTGCCGACCTGGCCGAGCGCGAGCTTGGGCGACGCCTTCGCGACGGTGAGCACGGGCGCGGCCTCGGTCAGGCCGTAGCCCTCGGAAAGCGGCATCCCGAGGCCGGCGAAGAGCTTCGCCGTGTCCCTCGGCAGCGCGGCGCCGCCCGAGATCAAGAAGCGCGGACCGCCGCCGAGCGCGGCGTGCACGGGTCCGAAGAGGAGCTTGCCGAGGTTCAGCCCGGCGGTCTTGCCGACCATGCGGTTGAGCTCGAGCGCCCAGTCGAACGCCATCGACGCGGCCGGCCCCCGGTCCTTCACCTGCGAGACGATGCGCCGCTCGAGCATCTGCCAGAGCGCGGGCACGCCGACCATGCCGGTGATGCGCGCCTTCTTCAGCGCCTCGCCCACGCGGTCGCCGGTGAGCTCGTCGAGGTAGACGACGCGCGCGCCGCGCGAGAGCGGGAGCAAGAGCCCGCACGTGAACTCGAACGTGTGGTGCAGCGGCAAGACGCCGAGGATGCGGTCCTTCGACGTGAGCTCGAACACGGGCGCGAGCGCGGCCACGAGCGAGCAGAAGTTCTTGTGCGAGAGCATCACGCCCTTCGGCTCGCCGGTCGTCCCGCTCGTGTAGATGAGGCTCGCGAGGTCGTCCGCGGCGATCGCGGGCAGCGACGTGTCGAGCCCGTCGTCCACGCCGTCGGCGTCGGCGAACGCGGCGAGGTCGTACGCGCGCACGGCGGGCACCGCCGCGCGCACGGCGCGATCGACGCGCCTCGCGACGTCGGCGTCCCACAGCGCGACCTTCGCCTTCGCCGCGCGCGCGACGTTCGCGAACGCGTCGGCCTCGAGCGCGGGATCGACGGGCACGGCGACGGCGCCCGCGCGCAGGATGCCGAAGTACGCGATCGGCCACGCGGGCTGGTTGCGCGCGGAGATGACGACGCGGTCACCCTTTTCGACGCCCGCCTCGACGAGGCGCGCCGCGACCGCGCGCGACGCGAGCGACCACTCGCGGAACGTCGTGCGGCTGAGGCCCTCGGGGCCGAGCTCCTGCAGCGCGACGCTGTGCTCGTGGCGCTCGGCCGCCTCGTCGAGCATGTCGACGAGCGTCTCGTACGGGCGCAGCGCCTTGAGCTCGCGCTGCGTCTTCTCCTCGATCAGCGGGTAG
>DASYCF010000195.1:0-6931 GCA_036500365.1 Byssovorax sp. | reverse complement strand
TACCAGGTGCTCCTCGCGAACGGCGCGCCGATCAACGTCATCGGCGGCTTCCTGCGCGCCGAGTACATCTGGGGCTTCTGACGCGCGGCCCGTGATCGCCCTCGGCCGCGCGCGCGATCAGTCGTCTTTCTTCCGGCGCGGCGCGGGCAGCTCGGACTCGCGCGCGTTCGCGACCGGGGTCGCCGGCGCGGTGACGCGGCGGCGCGTCGCGGCGCTCCTGCGCGTCGCGGGGGCGGGGCCGTCTTCGTGCCGCGGGCCGGTGGCGGGGCGCGCAGGCTTCTCCGCCGGGACGCTCGAGGACGACGTCGAGGTCGCCGCCGCGTTCTGGCGTCGCATCGACACCGTCGCGCGCGACGGCGGCAGCGTCGGCTTGGGGACGACGGGCGTCGACGCTCGCGGCCGCCGCGACTTGCGCAGACGCGGCGTGGGGGCGAGGCTCTGCGCCGCGAGCGCCCGCTGCAGCAGCGCGTCGAGATCCTCCGCGCGGACCGGCTTGAGGAGCGTCGGGCAGCCCGAGCTCACGAGGTAGTCGGCGATCTCCGGCGTGAGCCCGCCGCCCGTCACGAACACGAACCGCTGCGCGACGAGCGGCCGCGACGCGAGGAGCTGCTTGTGCAGCTGCTCACCGGCCATGTCCGGCAGCGCGAGGTCGCAGAACACGAGGTTCGGGTTCGACACGCGATCGAGGATCTGGAGCGCCTCGGCCGCGGTGCGCGCGACGACGAACGCCGACCCGCGGAGCAGCCGCTTCACGCTGCGCAAGAAGAGCGGGTCGTCGTCGATCCACAGGATCGTGAGCCCCGTCGGCGACGAGGCGTCCGGCGTCGCGGGCGGCGGCGTGGGGACGGCGCGGCTCGGCGCGCGGCTCTTCGGCGGCGCGGCGGCGAGCGGCAGCGCGACGCGGAGGAGCGCGGCCCCGGCTCGGTTGAACCCCATCTCGAACGAGCCGCGCTGGAGCGCGACGGCCTTGCGCGCATACGCGACGGCGTCGGCTACGTTCGCCGCGACGCCGAGGCCCGAGGGCACCGGTCGATCCTCGCCCGCGGGCGCGCTCGGGTGCTCGATGGTGAGCGTGCCGCGGCCCGCGTCGGCGTCGACGGTGAGCTCGACCTCGGCGGGGCTCGCGCCGCTCACGGCGGCCTCGCACTCGGCGCGGAGCAAGAGCTGCGCGAGGAGCTGCAGGAGGAGCGCGCGCCGCGCCTGGACGAACGCCGCGCCCTTGTCGCGGAGCACGAGCATGACGCCGCGCGCACCGAACGAGGGCGTGACGAGCGCGACCGCGTCGCGCGCCACGTCGCCGAGCGAGGTCGCCTCGACCGCGGAGTCCCGCGCGAGGCTCACGAAGCGCTCGCGGATGCGCGTCGCCCGGGCGACGGCGGCGCGCGACTCCGACAAGAGGATCTGGACGACCTCCACCTCGCGGCCGAGGCCGCTCGCCGCGCGCGACGCGTGCAGCCGGGACTCGACCTCGGCGAGCTGTGTGCCGAGCGACGTGAGCGGCTCGGCGAGCTCCTCCGCGACGCCGAGCGCGAGCCAACCGACGACGCCGAGCTCGCTCTCCTTCGTGACGGGCGTCGGCTCGCGGGGCGGCGGCGCGTCGGCGGCCCGCTGCTGCCGTGACAGGGCGAGCGCGATGAGGTGCCCCGCGGTCTCGGCGAAGGCGAGCGCGTCGCGTCCGAAGAGCTCGGGCGTCGGGTGTCCGAACACGATCACCGCGAGCACCTCGCGGCCGAGGGCGACGGGCGCCGCGAGCGCCGTCTTCCAGCCGCTCTTGTCGAGCACGTCGCGAGGGAATCCCGTGGTCGCCGCGAGATCCGGGTCGACCTGGACACGGCGCGTGCGCGCCGCGCGCTCGACGGCGAACCCCGCCCGCGCGCCGTCTTCGCCGCGCTCGATTCGCGCGATGAGCGGCCGCAGGTTCGGCGGGACGCCGCGGTGGGCGACGAGCTCGAGCGTGCCGCCCGAGAACGAGTACGCAGCGCCGCGCGCGCAGCCGAGGCCCTCGAGCAGGATCTCGAGCGACTCCGAGAGGACGCCGCCCTGCTGGCCGCTCGCGAGCACCCGGCTCAGCGTCAGGATCGCGTCGCGCAGCTGCGCGCCCCGCGACGCCGTCGGATCCACCCGAGACATGGCGGCGCGGTGTTAGAGGGCGACCGCGCGCGCGGGGCTCATGACAACTTCGTCGGCGCGGGCGCGACGTCGCATCAGGGCGGGACGACCGTGCAGTTGTTGAACGAGCCGGCGTACCACTCCGACTGCTGCGGGTACCACGGGCCCTCCGTGTTCCAGCGGACGCCCGGGTTCTCGAGCTTGCCGTCGATCGTGAACTTGCACTTCACGCTGAAGCGCGAGTTCGGCAGCTTCGCCGGCGCCATCGACGGCTCGCTCCAGAGGCCCGCGCCGATGATCTGCACGCGGTCCGTCGTGGTGTACGGCTTGAAGAGCTTCTTGTCGTCGGTGACGGCCGGCGTCGTCGCCTTGCTCGGCGACTCGAACGCGCACTGCTTGCCGCTGATGGTCTTCGGCGACGAGCAGGCGAGATCCTTCGCGTCGCTCGCGACGAGCGTGAGCTCGAGGTCGACCGTCTGCCCGGCCGCCCACTTGGGGGACGGGGGCGCGGCGGGGTTGCCGTTGTCGCCGCCCTGGCCGAGGAACACGAAGGCGATGATGAGGCCGCCGACGATGAGCACGAACAGCATGAGGCTCTTCGCGACCGAGCCCTCGGGCGGCTGGCGACGCTGGGCGGCGCGGCTCCGGGCGGGGCGGCCGCCGGGGCGCTTGCGCGGGGCATCGGCGTCGTCGGCTTCGAGCGCCTTCGACTCGGTCGACTCGGCCTCGTGCTTCGCCGCGTCGTCCTCGTGGCCGCCGCCGAGCGCCGCGTCCTCTTCGGCCTGCTCGTCGTGACGCTGCTTTTCGTCGTCTTCGCGGTCCTGGTCGGCCATGGCGCGCGTGACAATACTCGACGGCGCGCGCCTTACAAGGGGCTCGCTAGCGCGCTCGACAAGGCCAGGCGTCCGCGCGATAAGGCGCGCCATGCCCCGCGAGACGATCACGCCCCGCACGCGCATCCTCGGCACGGGCCGCTACGCGCCCGCGCGCGTCGTCACGAACGCCGAGATCGAGGCCCGGGTCGACACGACCGACGGCTGGATCCGTCAGCACACGGGCATCGAGCGGCGTCACGTCCTCGGCCCCGGTGAGGTCACGAGCGACATGGCCGCGGCCGCCGGGCGCGCCGCGATCGAGGCCTCGGGCCTGTCGGTCGCCGACCTCGACATGGTCATCCTCGCGACGACCACGGGCGACTCGCCGATGCCCGCGACCGCCGTCCACGTGCAGCAGAAGCTCGGCGCCGACCTCATTCCTGCGTTCGACATCAACGCGTCGTTCGCCGGGTTCCTCTACGCGATGACCATCGCCGACCAGTTCATCGCGACGGGCACGTCGAAGACCATCCTCGTCGTCGGCGCCGACGCGATGACGAGCGTCGTCGATCCGTCGGACCGGGCGACGGCGGCGCTCTTCGGCGACGGCGCCGGCGCCGTGGTGCTCGGGCCGGCCACGGGCGACGGCGCGGGCATCCTCGCCTCGCGCATCCACGCCGACGGCACGATGTCGCGCGTGATGCGCGTGCCGGGCGGCGGCTCCGCCGAGCCGCTCACCGACGACCGCATCGCGAAGCGGCGCAACACGATCGAGGTCGACGGGCAGGAGCTCTTCCACATCACCGTGCGCACGCTGACGAGCTACTCGATGCAGGCGCTCAAGGCGGCCGGGCTCACCAGCGCGGAGCTCGACTGGGTGGTCCCGCACCAGGCGAACCGGAACATCCTCGAGCGCATCCAGCAGCGGATCGGCTACCCGCGCGCCAAGTTCATCGAGAACCTGAGCGAATACGGCAACATCGGGGCTGGCTCGATCCCGTTCGCGCTCGACGAGGCGGTGCGCGACGGGCGCGTGAAGGCCGGCCAGAGCCTGCTCTTCTGCGCGCTCGGCGCCGGCCTCGCTTGGGGCGCGTCGATCGTCCGGATGTGACGCGTGGAGCGGCGCGCCTTCCTGCTCACGGCGGCCGCGCTCGTCGCGTGCAAGGGCACGAGCGGCGCGGAGGCGTCGCCGACCGTCGAGCCGACGTCGAGCGCGCCGAAGCGCGACCCGCGCGTCCGCGCCGACGAGCCCGAGCTGCACGAGAAGGACCTCGTGATGGACGAGTCCACGCGCGACGTCGACCTCACGGGCACGCTCGAGGCGCGCTCGTATTTCCTCGCGGCGGGCTGCACCTCGCCGTCGAACCTCGAGCGGTGGCTCGTGCTCGCGGTCGGTGAGCGCCGCTGGTTGCTCGACGTCTTGCCGCCGGACGTCGTCGCGGCGATCCGCGAAGACCTCGCGATGCGCATCGAGACGTCGAAGCGGCGAGCCGAGGCGCGCGCGAGCGACGCGGGCGTGACCCCCACGATCGGACCGCCGCGGCGCTTCGATCGGCACGTCGCGACGCCGGACGACGCGGCGAAGCTCGGCGTGCGCGTGGGCCAGCGCGTGCGCGTCCGCGGCCTCGGCGAGCCGCTCCGCTACACGGGCACCATCACCATCGACCCGATCTTCGGCGTCACGACGGACAAGCTCGAGCCGGCCTGAAGAGACCTCAGCGGCAGCCCGCGGGCTGAGCGACGCCGCGCTCCTTCAGGTAGCCCTTCACCTTGTCGAGCGCCGCGCCGCACGAGCGCTCGTTGATCTCGGCCATCGCGCAGAAGAGGCCCGTGTCGGAGGAGGCCTTGCAGCACGCGTGGAAGCGCGCGCACACCTCGGGCTTGCCCTTGAGCTTCACGTTCGTCTTGTAGCGGCCGGTCTCGGGGTCGTACTGGATCTCGTTGTGATCGCCGCTCGACCGCGTGCTCGGCGCGGGGCTCGCGGCGCCCCTCGGCGTCGGCACCGGCACCGTGATCGGCGCCTCCTTCTTGTCCTTGCAGGCCGCGCCGAGGAGCGCGCCGAAGGCGACGAACGCGACCGAGGCGAGGGCGCGGCGCATGAGCGCAGCGTATCGCGCCGCGGCTCAGCCGTCCTTCATGCAGCCGACGAGCTCGGCGAGGAGCTTGTCGGTCGCCTCGAGGCCGCTCGTGAAGGCCTCGCCCTCCTTCGCGCGGCGCGTGAGCTTCATGTCGGGTGACAGCTTGTACGGCGAGCCCTTCTTCTGCACGAGCGCGGTCACCTTCGCCGGATCGAGCGGCGTGTCGTCGCGGAGGTGGAGCGTGACGAGGCGGCTCGTCGCCTCGCAGGCGAGGGCGTGGAGGCGCCGGAGCTCGGTCTTGAGGCGCATGAGGTGCACGAAGCGGCGCGCCTCGGCCGGCGGCGGTCCGAAGCGGTCTTCCATCTCGGTCGCGAGCTCGTCGACCTCGTCGGGCGACGCCGCGCCGGCGAGGCGCTTGTAGAGCGACAGTCGCACGCCGACGTCGCCCACGTACTCCTCGGGCAAGAGGGCGTCCGCGTCGAAGACGAGCTCGGTGTCGACCTCGTGCACGACGGGCTCGCCGCGGAGCTCGTGCACGGCCTCGTCGAGCATCTGACAGAAGAGCTCGAAGCCCACGCTCGCGACGGTGCCGCTCTGCTCGGCGCCGAGGAGATCGCCTGCGCCGCGGAGCTCGAGGTCGAGCGACGCGATCTGGAAGCCTGACCCGAGCTCGGTGTGGCGCTCGAGCGCCTCGATGCGCGCGCGCGCCTCGTCGGTCAATGAATTGGCAGGCGGGACAATCAAATAGCAATAGGCCCGCTCCTTGGCCCGGCCGACGCGCCCGCGGAGCTGGTAGAGCTGCGACAGGCCGAACATGTCGGCGCGATCGACGAGGATCGTGTTCGCGCGCGGGATGTCGAGGCCGCTCTCGATGATCGCGGTCGCGCACAGGATATCGAAGCGACCCTCGACGAAATCGAGCATCGCCTGCTCGAGCGCGGCCTCGGCCATCTGCCCGTGGGCGACGGCGATGCGCGCCGTGGGCACGATCGCGGCGAGGCGCGCCGCGCGCTCGTAGAGGCCCTCGACGCGGTTGTACACGTAGAAGACCTGGCCGCCCCGGCCGATCTCGCGCGTCACGGCGTCGCGGATGACGTTCTCGTCGTGCCGCGTCACGACGGTGCGGATGGCGCGTCGATCGGCGGGCGGCGTCGAGATGATCGACATGTCGCGGAGGCCGGTGACGGCCATCTGCAGCGTGCGCGGGATCGGCGTCGCGGAGAGGGTGAGCACGTCCACGTCGGCCTTCAGCGCCTTGATGCGCTCCTTGTGCGTGACCCCGAAGCGCTGCTCCTCGTCGACCACGAGCAGGCCGAGCTTCTTGAAGTGCACGTCGCGCGAGAGGAGCCGGTGCGTGCCGACGACGACGTCGACCGTGCCCTCGCGGAGGCCGCGCACCGCCTCGTCTTGCTCCTGCTTCGTCGTGAAGCGCGAGAGCACCGCGACCTTGATCGGGTACGCGCTCATGCGCTGTTCGAAGTTCAAGAAGTGCTGCTGCGCGAGCACCGTCGTCGGGCAGAGGACGGCGACCTGCTGGCCCGCGCACGCGACGCGGAACGCCGCGCGGATGGCGACCTCCGTCTTGCCGAAGCCGACGTCGCCGCAGACGAGCCGATCCATCGGCCGCGGCGCCTCGAGATCGCGATCGACCTCGGCGATGGCGCGCGCCTGGTCGGTCGTCTCGTCGAACGGGAACGTCGCCTCGAACGCGCGGTAGTCGTCGTCGGCGATCGGGAGCGCGTCACCGACCGCGGCGCGGCGCTCGGCGTAGAGCTTCAAGAGCTCGTCGGCCATCTTCCGGAGGTTCTTCTCGACCCGCGCCTTGGTCTTCGCGAAGGTCTGACCGCCGAGCCGATCGATCTTCGGCGCGCCCTCGCCGCCGGAGAACTTCTGGATCTGGTTGAGGCGATAGACGGGCAGATAGAGCTT
>DASYCF010000194.1:0-1624 GCA_036500365.1 Byssovorax sp. | reverse complement strand
CGGGGGCGGGCTCGGGCTCGGGGGCGATGACCGGAGGGGCGCAGTCGGGCACGCAGAGCGGAGGGACTCAGAGCGGCGGCGCCGGGGGCGCGAACGGCACGTCGAGCGGGGGGACCGGCGGCGCGGCGGCTTGTCCGGCGGCGGCGCTCCTCGGCTCGCTCGGCGAGGATCACCTGCTCGCGGGCGCGACGATGGAAGACGCGACGGCGGCGTCGGCGCCGTTCGACGCCCGCTACGTCTACATCTCCGGCGGCCTGTTCGACGGCGCCGACCCGTGCGCGTCGTGCGCCACGAGCTGCTCGTCGCACGGCACGTCGTGCGCGAACTCGGCGGGCGGCTGCGCATGGTGGGGGTGCTACCAATACGATCAGAACCCGCCAGGCGAGTACGTGCGCGACTTCGTCGCGACCGCGCAGCAAAACCACCAGATTCCGCTCTTCACCTACTACGAGATCCTCCAGGCGAGCGGCGCGAGCGAGGGGATGGGCGAGGTGCAGGCGGCGAACGACGCCAACTTCATGGCGCGCTACTTCGCCGACTTCCGCTTCCTGCTCCAGCAGATCGGGCAGAACGTCGCGATGATCCACCACGAGCCCGACTTCTGGGGGTATTGCGAGCAGGCCAATTCGAACCCGCACATGACGCCCGCCGCCGTCGCGAGCGGCAACCCGACCGACTGCGGGGGACAAGAGAACAGCATCGCCGGCCTCGGTCAGTGCATCGTCGCGATGACGCGCATGTACGCGCCGAACGCGAAGATCGGCCTCCACGGCTCGGGCTGGGGCACCAACATGGATGTGCTCGAGAACACCGATCCGAGCTTCGACGTGACGGGAGAGGCGCAGAAGCTCGGCGACTTCTTGAAGGCGTGCGGCGCCGACCAAGGCGACATGGTGGTCGTCGACGCGTCCGATCGCGACGCCGGCTACTACCAACAGATGGGCCGTCAGACGTGGTGGGACGCGACGAACGCGACGCTGCCGAACTTCCATCAGGCGTTCGCGTGGGCGAAGGCGCTGTCGGACGACGTCGGCAAGCCGGTCGTCTGGTGGCAGCTCCCCGTCGGCAACATGAGCGGGGACAACTCGCCCAATCACTACCAGGACAACCGCGTCGACTACTTCTTCGCACACACGGACGAGCTCGCCGCGAGCGGCGCCGCGGGGATGCTGTTCGGCGCCGGTCAAGGCGACCAGACGACGCCCGAGACCGACGGCGGCAACCTCGTGTCGAAGGTGCAAGCCTACGAGGCCGCGGGCGGCCAGGCAGCCTGCCAGTAGGTCGTGACCCTCGGCGGAAGGCGGGTCGAGCGTAACCCCTCCACCGACGGCGTAGCCTAGTGAGGGGTTGCGCAGCCCCGTACCCTTGTGCCCTGGAGACTAGCGCAAACGGAGACGCCGGCGGGCGATGCACCACCGCCCGCCGGCAGGCGTTCACCCGGAGGTGTCGAACGCGCACTGTTGAAGCGGCACCCCGCAGTCAGGGTCGGCGCTCACGTCGCAGCAGATGAACGTGCAGTCGGTCGAGTCGTGCTGGGCGCAGACCTCATTCGACTTGCACATTGAACCGTGCGTCGGATCACCTGCAGTCACGCGCAACCATCCAACGGCTGGATCGCAGTACA
>DASYCF010000193.1:0-1995 GCA_036500365.1 Byssovorax sp. | reverse complement strand
TCCGCGCGTTCGGGCTAGACGGCGCGCGTGAAGGTCGCGTGGCTGTTTCCAGGGCAAGGCGCTCAAGAGGTCGGGATGGGGCGCGCGCTCGCGGCGAGCTCGCCGGCAGCGCGGGCAGTGTTCGCGGCCGCCGACGACGCGCTCGGCGAGCCGATCTCCCGGCTCTGCTTCGAGGGGCCGATCGAGGAGCTCACGCTCACCGTCAACACGCAGCCGGCGCTCGTGGCGACCAGCGCAGCGCTCGTGGCCGCGCTGCGCGAGCGGTGGCCGGACCTGCCGGCGCCGAGCTGCGCCGCCGGGCACTCGCTCGGCGAGTACTCGGCGCTCGTCGCGGCGGGATCGATCTCGCTGCCCGACGCCGTGCGCCTGTGCCGCGCGCGCGGCGCCGCGATGCAGGCGGCCGTGCCGCCCGGCGTCGGCGCGATGGCCGCGCTGATGGGCCTCGACGAGGAGAAGGCCGCAGCGCTCTGCGCCGAGGCCGCCCAGGGCGAGGTCGTCGAGCCCGCGAACTTCAACGCGCCCGGGCAGATCGTCATCGCCGGTCACGCAGGCGCCGTCGCGCGCGCTCGCGAGCTCGCCGCTGCGCGCGGTGGCAAGGCGATCGCGCTCAAGGTCAGCGCGCCCTTCCACTGCGCCCTCATGCGGCCCGCGGCCGACGCGCTGCGGCCCTCCCTCGCTCGCGCCGTCTTCGCGCCGTTCGCGTTCCCCGTCGTCGCGAACGTCGACGCGGCGCCGAACGCCGACCCGTCGCGCGTGGCCGACTTGCTCACGCGCCAGATCGACGGCCCGGTGCAGTGGGTGAAGAGCGTCGAGCACATCGCCTCGCTCGGCGTCACGCACGCGCTCGAGATCGGCCCGGGCAAGGTGCTCGCGGGCCTCGTCAAGCGCATCGCCAAGAACGTCCAGGTGCTCTCGGTGGCCGACGCCGAAGGCATCGAGCGCGCGCAAGCGTTCCTGTCCTGAAGGGGATCCATGTTTCGACTCGACGACAAGGTTGCGATCGTCACCGGCGGCTCGCGCGGCATCGGGCGCGCCACGGCCGAGGCGCTCGCCGCGCAGGGCGCGCGCGTCGTGCTCACCTACGCGGGCCGCGAGGACGCCGCGCGCGAGGCGGTCGCCGCCATCGAGGCGCGCGGCGGCAAGGCCGAGCGCGCGCAGTTCGACGTCGCCGACATGAAGGCGAGCGAGGACGCGATCGCCGCGATCGCGAAGCGCCTCGGCCGCCTGGACGTGCTCGTCGCGAACGCGGGCATCGCCATCGACGGCCTGCTCCTCCGGCTGAAGGAGGACGACTTCGACCGCATCATGAGCGTGAACGTGAAGGGCGCGCTCGCGTGCGCGCGCGCCGCGATCAAGGTGATGATGCGCGCGAAGACGGGCCGCGTCGTGTTCCTGTCGAGCGTCGTCGGCGAGACGGGCAACGCCGGGCAAGCGGCGTACGCCGCGTCGAAGGCCGCCGTCCTCGGCCTCACGCGGACGCTCGCGCGCGAGTACGCCTCGCGCAACGTCACGGTGAACGCCGTCGCGCCCGGCTTCATCGACACCGACATGACGACGAGCATCGCCGGCGAGATGAAGGAAGGGATGCTCAAAGGCATCCCGCTCGGCCGCACGGGCCGCGCCGACGAGGTCGCGGCGGCGATCGCGTTCCTCTGCAGCGACGAGGCGAGCTACATCACCGGTCAGACGCTGCGCGTGAACGGCGGAATGCACGTCGGTTGATGCGGCCCGCGCGCTGCGCAGCCGTCGCGATCACGCCGCTGCGAAGTCGCCGCGCGCCGCGCTGCGAAACGGCGTGCGCGCGGCGCCGGCAAAAACGCCCGACGATCAGAAATCGGTGGTGCAACGGCGCGCGGGGTTGGAGTAAGAGGGGGCGCCAAATCTGCGTTCGGAGGACAAGCCCATGGCCGAAGGTCGCGACATCACCGCCGAGGTGAAGCGCATCATCAAGGAGCAGCTCGACGTCGACGAGAAGGACATCAAGCCCGAGGCGAC
>DASYCF010000192.1:0-1760 GCA_036500365.1 Byssovorax sp. | reverse complement strand
CATCGCGAGCGCCGCCGGCCTCGACCCCGACGTCTACGCCGGCGTCGACATCGCGAGCGACGTCCCTTACGCGGACGACGACTCGCTGTCGGTCGTGTTCCCGATGGGCCGCGCGCGCCGGCCGGCCGAGGTGTCGTTCGTGCTGGATCGCCTGAAGGGGCACCGCGTGACGCGCGCGCGCGTGATCTTCGCGCCGGAGCTCCGCGACGCGGTGCGCGGGGCGCTCGTCCGGTGAAGCGCGCGCGCGCCCTCGTCGTGTGCGCCGCGGCCCTCGTCGGCGCGCTGCTCGCGAGCACCGCGCGCGCGGACGACGACGACGGCGTCAACGGCAGGCTCGAGGGCGACCTCGACCTCCGCGCCGGCGCGGGCGCGTCGTTCGCGTCGGGCGGGCCGTCGTTCGCCGCGATGGCGGCGATCATCTACCTCGAGACGGCGGGCGTGTACGTCCGCTACGCCGACGCGGCGGGATCGAGCGCCCCGTCGACGCGCCGCTCGATCGCGACGGGCATCCACATCCAGCCGTTCTTCCTCGCGCGGTATGCGACGAACGGCGAGCACGGGCCCGCGCGGCTCGACCTCCTCGTCGACTCGTTCGCCGTCGAGCTCGGCGCAGCGTGGCAGGCGCAAGAGCAAGCGACGTTCGATCCAGAGCCCGGCCTCGAGGTCGGCCTGACGCTCGCGGCGCCCTTCTTCGCGCGGGCCAGCGGGCCGTTCCTCGAGGTGACGGGCGCGCTCCGCTGGCGCGGCGGCGACCTCCGAGGGCCTGCGGGCGAAGACGCGGTCGATCGCGGCGCGTTCCTGTCGCTCACGCTCGCGTGGCATCAGGTCGTGCCGGTGCATCTGGTCGACTTCGGCGACACGGTGCGCAAGTGACCGTCGCGACCCGAGGCGGCAGAGTCGATGCGATCGACGCGCTGCCGGGCGCGCTCGTCGACGCCGTTCGGGGCGCGCTCGCGGATCTCGATCCACGCGCGCTCGTCCGCGCAGCGCTGCCGCCGCTCCCGCCGAAGCGCGCGCGCGTGCGCGTCGTCGCGGCGGGCAAGGCCGCGCTCGCGATGGCTGCCGGCGCGTTCGACGCGTGGGGCGACCGCGTCGACGACGCGCTCGTGGTGACGTCGGATGGCGTGGTCGGTCCATCGACGCCGCGCACCACGGTGCTGCGCGCCGCGCACCCGCTGCCCGACGGGCGGAGCGAGGCCGCCGCGACCGAGGCGCTCGCGCGAGCGGCCGCGCTCGGGCCAACCGATCTCTTGCTGGCGCTCGTGTCGGGTGGCGCTTCGTCGCTGCTCGCGCTCGCGCCGGAAGGGTCGACGCTCGCGGGCAAGCGCGCCGTCGTCGCCGCGCTGCTCGCCTCGGGCGCCTCGATCCGGGAGGTGAACTGCGTGCGCCGCCACGCCTCGCGCATCAAAGGCGGGCGGCTCGCGCTCGCGGCGGCGTCGGCGCGCACGCTGACGCTCGCGCTGTCCGACGTCATCGGCGGCGCGCCGCACGACATCGGCTCGGGGCCCTCGGTCCCCGACCCCACGACGGTCGACGACGCGCGCGCCGTCCTCGCTCGGTTCGCCCCCGGCGCGCCCATGATGCGCACGCGCGCGAAGATCATCGCGGCGCCGGAGGATCTCGCGGCGCGCGTCGCGGCGAGGCTCGTGGCGGCGGGATACGCCGCGAGCGTCGCGGCGCCGGACGAGCTCGACGCGGACGCGACCGCGTGCGCGCGTGTGCACGTCGCCCGCAGGCTCGCGCCCGGTGAGGCGATCGTC
>DASYCF010000191.1:0-1782 GCA_036500365.1 Byssovorax sp. | reverse complement strand
CGCCGGCGTGCACGCTTTCCTCGGCCACCGCGTAGCGATCAAGCTGCTGCACCGCTCGATGGACGAGGACCCGGTCGTGAGCCGGCGGTTCCTCTCCGAGGCGCGCGCCGCGGCGAGCATCCGCCACCCGAACGTCGTCGGCGTCCTCGACTACGGCCTGCTCACCGACGGCCGGGCGTTCATCGTCATGGATCGCATCGACGGCGAGCCGCTCGAGAAGAGGCTCGAGCGCGACGTGCGCCTCGAGGCGACGGCGGCGCTGCTCCTCGCGCGCGAGATCGCCGAGGCGCTCGCGGCGTCGCACGCGCACGGCGTCGTGCACCTCGACCTCAAGCCGGCGAACGTGATCCTCCTCGACGGCTCCACCGACGGCGCGCCGCGCATCAAGCTCATCGACTTCGGCGCGGCGGCGCGCGCCGGCCGCGCGGAGGACGTCGCGCTGCTCGTCGGCACGCCGGCGTACATGTCGCCCGAGCACGCGCGCGGTGAGCCGCCCGACCCGCGCAGCGACGTCTACTCGCTCGGCGTCGTGCTGTTCGAGCTGCTCTCGGGGCGGCGGCCCTTCGACTTCCCCGACACGTGGCAGACGTTCCGCGCGCACATGTTCGACCCGCCGCCGCGCGTCGACACGGCGACGACGCCGCTGCCCGAGGCGGTGCACGCGCTGATCGCGCGCGCGCTGAAGAAGAAGCCGGACGAGCGCCACCAGACGGCGGAAGAGCTCATCGCCGAGATCGATCTGGCGCTCCGCACGATGAGCCGCAGCACCTGGCTCCGGTGGCTGCCTTGAGCGCGCCCCCTGCGCCGACGGCGGTGGTGCTGTTCGTCGACGACGAGGAGGCCGTGCTGCGCGCGATCGCGCGCGTGCTCGCGGGCGGGGCGCTCGAGGTGTTGACGACGACGCACCCGAGCGAGGCGCTCGAGTGGCTCCGCGAGCGCGAGATCGACGTGCTCGTGTCCGACATCGACATGCCCGAGATGAACGGCCTCGAGCTGCTGCGCGCGGCGCGGCGCGAGCGCCCCGACGTCCTCCGCATGCTGCTCACCGGCGCGGCGACGCTCGAGCGCGCGCTCCACGCGATCAACGAGGGCGAGGTCGTGCGCTTCTTCACGAAGCCCTTCCGCGCCGAGGCGTTTCGGTTCGCGATGGACGCGCTCGCCGGCCGCATCGCGAGCGCGCGCTCGCAGCAGGCCGAGTCGGTGCGCGCTGCGCGGCAGCGCGAGCTCCACGCGTGGCTCGACGCGCGGTTCCCCGGCCTGCTCGAGCTCACGCGGACCGACGACGGCGAGGTGGTGCTCGACGCGGGCGCCCTCGACGACGCGGCGTCCGTCGCCGGCAACACGGCGCTCCTCCGCTGCCTCGCGAAGGAAGGTTGACGCGCGTCGACGAGGCCGCGCGGTGCGCCGCGGCGTCGTTTGATAGACTCCCCGCATGCCCTGGGTGCTGCTCGGTGTGCTCGCGATTTACGGCGTGCTCTCCATCGTGTTCGCGTTCGTCGATCCGCCCGCGGGCCTCGGGAGCTTCTTCCCGGTGCCGGCCATCTTCGTGTTCCTGCCCAACCGCTTCATCCGGCCGGCCGGGCGCGTGTTCGCGGGTCTGCTCACCATCGGCTTCGGCGTGTTCCTGTTCATCCGCCTCAGCTCCGATCCGGTCGCCGACTGGAACCGCGCGCACGGCAGGTCGACGCCGGCGAAGCACCGCTGACGGAGGTCACCAGAGGAGGCGGCCCTCCATGCCTCCCGCGACCATCAGGCTCTCTCCCGACAGGTGCCTCGCGGCGG
>DASYCF010000190.1:0-4432 GCA_036500365.1 Byssovorax sp. | reverse complement strand
TCGGCACGCCCGCGTACATGGCGCCGGAGCAGATCGAGGCGCCCGCGAGCGTCGACCACCGCGCCGACGTGTACGCGTTCGGCGCCGTGCTCTACGAGGTGCTCGTCGGCGAGATCCCGTTCCTCGGCGACACCGTCCTCGCCATCGCCGCGGCGCGCCTCCTGCGACCGCCGCCCGACCCGCGGGCGAAGCGCGCCGACCTGCCCGCCGCCATGGCCGAGCTCGTCCTCCGGTGCATGGCGCGCGCGCCCGACGCGAGGCCGCCGTCGATGCCGGCGATCGCGGCGACGCTCGCGTCGATCACCGTGCCGATGAACCCGCCCGTCGCGCCCGCCCGGTCCGAGGTCGGCGCGCCGCTCGCCGCGTCGGGCCGCCGCGTCGCCGTCCTCCCCTTCGCGAACCTCGGACCCGAGGACCAACAGTACGTCGCCGACGCGCTCACGGACGACCTCATCGACGCGCTCACGGGCGCGAACGGCCTCCGCGTACGTGCTCGCGGCGTCGTCGCCAAGCACGCGACGCGCGATCGCGACGTGCGCGACGTCGGCCGCGAGCTCGGCGTCGACGTGGTCGTCGAGGGCTCCATCCGCAAGATCGGCGCCGCGTTCCGGGTGACCGCGCGCGTCGTCGGCGTCGCCGACGGCTACCAGCTCTGGGCGAAGCGCTTCGACGTCGGCGAGGCGGAGCTGCTCGTGAGCTGCGACGTCGTGGCCGAGGCCGTCGCCGGCGCGCTCGGCGCGACGATGCCGAGCGCGGCGCGGAGGCCAGCCGAGAGCCCGGAGGCCGTCGACGCGTACTTGCGCGCGCGCGAGGCGCACCGGCGCTCGTTCGAGAAGGACAGGTCCCGCGTCGTCGAGCTCTTCGAACGCGCGCGTGATCTCGCGCCGAACGACCCGCGCGTGCTCGCCGGCTTCGCGAGCGCGCTCCTCCGCTCGTTGCCGGGCCCGGGCATGCTGAAGCGCGCGCGTGACGCGGTCGATCGAGCGGTCGCGATCGCGCCGTCGCTCCCCGAGGTGCGCCTCGCGGCGGGGCAGCTCGCGTCGGGCGAGGGCGACTGGGTGGGCTGCGTGACGGAGTTCCGCCGCGCGCTCCGCGCCGCGCCCGGCTACGGCGAGGCGCACGACGTCCTCGGCCGCACGCTCATCGAGGCCGACGACGCGCACGGCATCGCGCACCTCGAGACGGCGCTCGCGATCGACCCGGGGCTCGACTTCGCGCGCGTCGGCCTCGCGCGGCACGCGTACCTCGCGGGGGACGCCGCGGCGGCGCGGGCGCTGCTCGAGGTCGCGGGGCGGCGCGTGCTCTTGCCCGCGTGGTGCCGCTTCGCGCTCTGGACGCGCGACGCCGCGCTCGCGCGCGAGCTCCGTCCGCTCGTCTCGCCGGACTCGCCGCAGCTCATCGTCTCCGGGCAGATGGTCGATCTCATCCTCGACGGGACGCCGCCGGCCGTGCGCTTCGCGATCTCGCCGGACGTGCCGCTGCCGCTGACGACGCGCCTCTTCTTCGGCCAGCTCGAGACGGAGATCTCGTCGTTCATGGGCGACACCGCCCACGCGCTCGGCGCGCTCACGTCGGCCGACGCCAACGGCCTGCCGGACGTCGCGTGGATGCGCCGCTGTCCGCTGCTCGATCCGCTGCGCGGTGAGCCGGCGTTCGGCGACGTGCTCGCCCACGTCGAGGCGCGCGGCCGCGCGATCGGCGCCGCCTACCTCACGCCCGAGCGCTGACGCGCCGCCGCCCTCGAGCGCCGCGATCGCTCGAGGCCGGCGCCGCTGCGCGTGACGTCCTGCGGGGTCGGGGACGACCTGATAGGATGGCCGCGTGGTCGCGTCGCCGGTCCGTGTGCTCGGACGCTACGCCCTCTACGACGAGATCGCCTCGGGGGGGATGGCGACGGTGCACTTCGGGCGCCTCATCGGCCCCGTCGGCTTCACGCGCACGGTCGCGATCAAGCGCCTGCACCCGCAGTTCGCCAAGGATCCCGAGTTCGTCTCGATGTTCCTCGACGAGGCGCGGCTCGCGGCGCGCATCCGCCACCCGAACGTGGTGCAGACGGTCGACGTCGTCGCGACCGAGGGCGAGCTCTTCCTCGTGATGGACTACGTGCAGGGCGAGAGCCTCGCGCGCCTCGTTCGCCTCGCGAAGCAGAGGAAGGAGCGCATCCCGCCGCGGATCGTCGCCGCCGTCGTGTCGGGCGCGCTCCACGGCCTGCACGCCGCGCACGAGGCGAAGAACGAGCGCGGCGAGCCGCTCGGCCTCGTGCACCGCGACGTGTCGCCGCAGAACGTGCTCGTCGGCGCCGACGGCATCTCGCGCGTGCTCGACTTCGGCGTCGCGAAGGCGTCGGGTCGCCTCCAGACCACGCGCGAGGGCCACCTGAAGGGCAAGATCGCCTACATGGCGCCCGAGCAGTTCCGCGGTGAGGCGACGCGCGCGACCGACGTCTACGCGGCGGGCATCCTCGTCTGGGAGGCGCTCACCGGCGAGAAGCTCTTCGCGTCGAACGACGAGATGTCCACGCTCGGCAAGGCGCTGATGCCCGAGGTCGCGCCGCCGAGCAGCCGCGTGGCCGAGCTCGCGCCCGCGTTCGACGTGTTCGTCGCCCGCGCGCTCGCGATCGAGCCCACCGCGCGCTACGCGACGGCGCGGGAGGCGGCGGTCGCGCTCGAGCGGTGCGAGGGCATCGCGTCGCCGTCCGAGGTCGGCGACTACGTGTCCGGCCTCGCCGAGGGCGCGCTCGCCGCGCGCGCCGAGACGCTGAGCGGGATCGAGTCGAGCTCGCCGCTCATCGAGATGGACGCGGCGAAGCTCACGAGCGCGCTCGCGCGTGGATCGAAGCCGCCCGACGCGATCGTGCCCGCCGAGCCGCCGACGAGCGAGGTCGAGCGTGACGCGAACGCGAAGGCTGCGGCCTCGCCGGCGTCGATCCGCTCGGTCGCAGGCGTCGAGAGCGCGCTGTCGACGCGGCCCGAGCCGCGCGGTCGCGGCGTCCTGGCGGCGATCGTCGGCGTGCTCGTGATCGTCGTCGGCGTGCTCGCGTGGAGGCTCGGGACGAGCGCGCCCGCGCCCGAGGCCGCGGCGCCACAGCCGCCGAGCGCCGCGCCCACGGTGGCGCCTGCAGAGACGAAGCCTCCGGCGACCGAGACCGCCGCGGCGGCCGCGACCGAGGAGCCCGCGCCGCGCGCGGCGCCCGCGGCTGCGCCGACCGCCGACAAATCAGCTGGGCACAAGCCGGCGGCGCCGCACGCCGCCGCTCCCGCGAAGAAGCGCGACTGCGATCCCCCGTACACGATCGACGGGTCGGGTCACAAACACTTCAAGGTGGACTGTCTGTGACGCATGAGATGCACGGTGCGAGGCTCGGGCTCGGGCTCGGGCTCAGGCTCGGGCTCGGGCTCGGGCTCGGGCTCGGGCTCGGGCGCGGGCTCAGGCTCGGGCGCGGGCTCGGGCTCGGGCTCGGGCTCGGGCTCGGGTTGGTCGCGTCGAGCGCGCGCGCGGACGACGCGAAGGTCGCGTGCGTGCAGGCCTCCGACAAGGCGCAGGCGCTCCGCGACGAGCACAAGCTCAACGCGGCGAAGGCGCAGCTCATCTCGTGCGCGCGCGACGCCTGCCCCGGGCCCGTGCGCAAGCAGTGCGGCGAGTGGCTCGTGGCGCTCGAGCGCGAGACCCCGACCATCGTGTTCGCGGCGCGGCAGGGCGGGCGCGACGTGCGCGTCATGATCGAGGTCGACGGCAAGCGGCTCGAGGGCGCGCTCGAGGGCGTCGCTGTCCCGCTCGATCCTGGCCCGCACGCAGTGCGCTACACGCTCGCGGGCCAGGCGCCGGTCGAGCAGACGCTGGTCGTACGCGAGGGCGAGAAGGGCAGGCTCGTGACCGCCGATTTGCCCGACGTCGCCGAGGTGGGCCCGCGCGCCGCGTCGACCGCGCCGCCGCCGACGAGCGCCGAGCCCGTCGACAGGCGCGGCTTCCACGTGCCCGTCGCGGGGTGGATCCTGGGCGGCGTGACCGTCGCCGCGGCGACGAGCTTCGCCGTGTTCGGCGTGATCGGGAAGGGCGAGCTCTCGGATCTGCGCAGCGGCTGCGGCGCCACGGCGTCGTGCGCGCAGTCGGACGTCGACTCCGCCCACACGAAGCTGCTCGTCGCCGACATCTCGCTCTACACGGGCATCGCCGCGCTCGCGGGCGGGGTCGTCGTGACGATCCTCGCGAACCGCCACGCTTCGCGGGCGCCGGCTGTCGGGCGGGCGACGCCGCTCTCGCTTTCGTTCTGAAGCGCGGCCGCGTCAGTCGCCGCCGCCGCCAACGTCGTCGAACGCGAGCGTGCCGAGGACGCCGCTCGCGTAGAAGCCGACGGTGCCCGATTTCGCGATCGAGTCGAACGCCGCGGCGCTCCACATGCCGATCTGATGCCCGTTCTGGTACGCGGTGAACG
>DASYCF010000189.1:0-27272 GCA_036500365.1 Byssovorax sp. | reverse complement strand
TACGCGGGCGTTCCGACGACGGCGCCCGTCCGCGTGAGGCGCACGTCGTTCGTCGCTGCCACGCCGAAATCGACCAGCTTCGTGCGGATGTCCGCCGCGCCGGCGGGGCGGTGCGTCGTCACGCCGGACGTCGGCGGATCGCTCACGGCGCCGGCGCCGATGAGGAAGATGTTCGACGGCTTGATGTCGCGATGCACGATGCCCGCCTGGTGCGCGGCGGCGAGCGCCGCGGCGACCTGGCGGCCGACCTCCAGCGCGTCGGGCAGGCCGAGCGGGGCGCGGCGCTGGCGCGCCTGGAGGTCCTCGCCCTCGAGCCACTCCATCGCGATGTAGGGGGCGCCTTCTTCGAGGCGCCTGCCCAGCTTGTCGGTGTACTGGGCGTCGAGGGCGCCGAACGCGACGACGCGGACGATGCCGGGGTGATCGAGCTCGGCGAGGAGCTGGCCTTCGCGGGTGAACCGCGAGTGCTCGACGGCGTCGACGCCTCCGATCGAGGCGATGATCTTGATCGCGACGTCGAGCTTGCTCAGCGCGTCGGACGCTCGATAGACGATGCCGGCCCCGCCGCGTCCGACCTCGCGCTCGAGCCGGAATCGACCGGCGAGGAGCGGCTCGCTCAGCGCGTCCATTCCATCGCCCGTCCCTCGAAGACCAAGTCATGCGAGCGTGCCACCACGAGGCCAGCGTACGCTCGTCGCGCCGGGCCTTCCAGCGTGACCCGGCGCTTCAGCCGAAGAACGGCAGCACGTCGCCCGCGAGCGGGAAGGCGAGATCGTTGGCCGTCCCGGTCACGCCCGCGAGCTTTCGCAGCGCGACGTGGATGAGCGGCGTCGTCACGCGGAAGCCGCCCGAGTCCGGTTGGAGCTGCTCGTTGACGGTCGTGGACACCTGGGCGGAGTCCGTGCCGCCGATCACGAGGTTGCCCTGCACGGTGGGTCCCGCGAGCATCATGCTCGTGATGTTCCAGTGGTCCTTGCCGCCGCCCGCGCCGTCTGCGTTGTACGTCGGCGTGCGACCGAAGTCCGATCCCACGATGACGTACGTCTTGTCGGCGAGGCCGGTCGAGTCGAGGAGATCGAACAGGAACGCGAGCCCACGCAGCAGCGACGCCATCTGGTGCGATTGATTCGCGTCGTGGTTCGAGTGCGTGTCGAAGCCGGTGATGTTCAAGTTCGCGCTCACGGCGACGCCGGCCTGGA
Organism: Byssovorax sp.; assembly: GCA_036500365.1. Lineage (GTDB taxonomy): Bacteria > Myxococcota_A > Polyangia > Polyangiales > Polyangiaceae > DASYCF01. Next base: position 26,073 of record DASYCF010000189.1, on the reverse strand, counting down.
AGGCGAGCACGGCGAGCTGCGCCTGCTGAATCACGCTCTTGAGATCGTTGAGCGAGTTCGTGTCCTGGATGTGCGCCAGATCGGGCAGATCGGTGGGAGAGAGCAGCGGCGTCGTGGCGAGCTCCTGCGCGAGCTCGCCGAGCCCCGAGCTCCCGCTCCGCGTGAGGAAGAGCGAGCTCATCGCCGCCTTCGGCGCGGGCAGGCTCTGCTTGTCCCGCTTCGCCTGGAGGCGCGCAGCCTGCGCCGCGGCGATGCGCGCCGCGGTCGTCGGCGTGTTGTAGTACTCGGTCGCGTTCGCCGTGTCGCCCGGGTTGATCGTGTTCGTGTACGCGAGCTTCTCGACGACGTCGGGATCGCCGACGCGGCTCAACGAACAGACGCCCTCGGTCGCGTCGTACCCGCCGGCGCTGAGGAACGCGAGCGGCACGTTGAGCTTCTCGAGCGCGACCGCGGCGGCGAGCGCGCCGAACGACGGATACCCCTCGTCGAGCTGCCCGGACCACGTGGTCCGCGTGCCGCTGTCGTGGTTGTTCGTCTCCGTGTCGACGCCGTTCAGGATCATGAGGCGGGAGTAGTACTTCTCGAAGAACGCCTGGTTCGTGTAGAAGGTCTCGCTCTGCGACGTCACGCCGGAGATCGGCGCGTAGTGGATGTTGCCGGCCGTCCCGATCTGACCGACGGTGTACGGACGGTCGATGTCTCCACCCTTGGGATCGCAGCAGAACGTCGGATCCCACCCGCCGTTCGCGTCGACCATGATGAAGTACGGACCCCCGTATTTGCCGGAGTCCGCGCGGCTGACCTTGAGGCCGACCGGGGCGATGAAGCCGAGACCTGCGAGACCTGCGAGCTGAACGAAGCGGCGTCGATCCATGGCGCTGTTGCTCCTCGATTCCGAGTTCGGTTCGTCGGCCTATTGGTAGAGGAACGAGTAGTCGGACAGGAGGTAGGTGACCACCGCCTGCCACGAGCGCATCGTGAAGTTCTGGTCGTCGCTGATGATCACGTCGTCCGACAGATCGGAGTCGTCGGTCCAGTCCCACCGGCCTTCGCACTCCCAGTTCACGCTGGTCACGCCGCTCTCGGAGAGCTCGTGCCACGTGTCGAGGAAGACCTGATAGGTGCGCTGCACCTCCGGGTCGTCCGTGCTCAGCGTCTCTCCGAGGATCTGCTGGTGCAGGTAGACGATGTTCGCCTTGATGTCGTCGACCGAGCCCGAGACCGTGTTGCCGGCGGACTCGGGCACCTCGGCGAGCTCGACGTTCGGGAAGAGCAGGCGATCGGCCGCGGGCTTCGTGAAATCGAACGCCGTCGCGTGGCAGGCCATCTCGCTCGCCAGGCGCGACTGCACGGCGGACATGATGCCGTTCGGCGTCGTGAGGCGCGTCGTCACCGAGTCGCAGTCGATGCCGCCGTACGTGATGCGGTAGTCCTGAGCGAGGTAGTCGTGCGTCGCGTCCCAGTTCGGGTGCCACGAGAAGCCGACGACGGCGGACACCTTGCGCGAGAGCATCTCCGGCGTGAGCAGGCGGCCGCCGCCCACGTCGGTCAGCAGCACGGGATCCGCGGTCGAGCTGCCCGCCGCGGAGCCGCGGTAATACGCGCTCTTCACGACGGCCTTCACGATCGTCTTCAGGTTCATGTGCGACTTCGTGAAGGCCTGGCCCGTCGCGGTGAGGAACGCGTCCTGCGCCGTCCAGGCGGCGAGGTTCGACACGAAGTTCGGATCCGTGTTGTCTTGCGGATAGAGGATCGGCGTGCGGCCCGTGAATCCGGTGTAGATGACGTTCACCGCGTTGGTGATGAAGCGCGGGTCCGCGGCGACCTGCGACGCGAGCCAGGGCAGCGCGGTCGCGTACTGCGACGGATCCATGTTCGTGCCGTCGTATCCCGTCGGCGCCATGTCGGTGTACCAGCCGCTGATCGCGACGTCCGGATCGAACGACTCGTAGTCGTACGGGTCGTATCCGCGGAAGCCGCCCGCGAGCGGGTCGATGATCGTGTGGCAGACCGTGCACAGCGGGTCGTCGAGGGTGGGGTTGTCGTCCTGCGTGATCGCCGTGGGATCGATGGGCCGCGTCGCGATCTGGAGGATGTCGGTCGCGAGGAGGAACAGGAGCACGCGGCGCGCGCGGCCGCGGTCGCGGTTCGTCGGCGTCGTCTGCCAGCGGTTCAAGAACACCGGCGTCGACAGGATGCCCGCGTGCGGGAGCGCGGTCCCGGTCCCGAGGGTGACGTGCGCCGGGTGCCATTCATTGTAATCGGTCGGATCCGTGAACTGGACGTCCGTCACGCCGTACGCGGTCGCGAGGAACGGGTTCACCACCGTGTAGTCGGCGGCCGCGACGTCGGTGAATGGCAGCTCGTTCTTCACGATGTAGGCGATGAGGTTCAGCGGCTCCTGCGCGATGGCCTGGTTGATGAGCGGCCGATTCGGATCCATGTACTTCGGGTTGTTGGGATCCTTGTAGGGAGCGAGCGCCGGGTACATCGTCTGCTCGTTGAGCGAGTCGATCGCGGCGCCGCTGTACGACAGGTAGTATTTGTCGGTGAGGAGGATGTCGCCCCAGATCTCGCGGAGGCGCTGGAGGAACGTGTCCTCCGTCATCAGCTCGTCGAGGGCCGTGTCGAGCGCCGCGTCGCCGCCCTTCGCGATGGCGGCAGTCTCCGTCGCCGTGGGGAGGCGTCCGCCGAGATCGAGCGCCGCCTTGCGGAACGTGTCGGTCGGGCCGAGGAGCTTCACGGCGGCGATCGTGGAGTTCGGCGCCTCGACGCAGCCGCCGTCCCCCTGCTGGATCTTCTGGACGAGCTGCGTCAGCGCCTGGATCTCGGGACCGTCTGCCGAGATGACGGCGCCGCCGCCGTGGTTCGCGCCGCCGACGGGCTTGACGAGGATCTCGGGGACTCCGTTGAACTCGTACGAGATGACCGTCTTGATGTTGGCGAGGTTCTGGTCGATGAAATCGGGCGACGCGGCCGGCTGGAGGAGGAACTTGGCGTTCTGCTGCTGCGCCTTGCCGCCTGGACCGTGGCAGTCGTAACAGACCTGACCCATGAACGGGCTCCAGACCTCCGTCTCGAAGAAGTCCTTCGTCGTCTGGCATTGAGCGCCGTTGGCATCGCCGTCGGTGCTCGCCGTGTCGGTCCCCGAGGAGCAGCCGCCGAGGCCGCCGAACGAGATCGCGACGAGCAGCGCGCCGAGGGACGCACGACCACCGAGAGCGCGACGCAAATGACGGGTCATCGGACAACCTCCGAGGCGCGGCGTGAGGGGGTCAGGGAACGACCGAATCCACCCTGAGGAATAGAGCTATCACGCTGCGGTTTTGTGGGTCAATGCGCGAAGTTGCGCGTGCCGCCGAACGCGCCCACAAGGTACTGCGACGTCGCCGAGGTGCTCTCATGTGCGACACGCAGCGCCGGCCGCGGATGCTCCGGGGATCACGGGCTTGACTGGCCTCGGGCGGGCTTCTAGGGTGCGCGCATGCAGCGGCACCGCGGTCTCTTCGTCGTGATCTTCGCCACGATCCTCGCCGGGGTCGTCTGGTACGAGTCGAGCAAGAGCTGGGACGGGTGGGAGTACATCCTCGCGATCGTGGGCAAGGGCGACAACATGCCCATCGCCGGCCTGATCCCGATCATCCTGTTCTTCACCTACCTCTCGCTCGACGAGGGGTTCCGCCACGACCGGCTGATCAAGCAGGGCCGCGAGGACGAGATCCTCGACGAGATGTACAAGTAGCCGGCGCGCGCGGGGCAAGCGCCGATGCTCGATCGAGTCGCGGTCCATCAGACGCGGCTCCGCACGCCCGGCCTCGGCCTCGAGGCGAAGGGCGTCGCGCTCGGCGCCAAGGGCCTCGTGCTCCTCCCGTCGATCGACCGCCTGGTCGCGTTCCTCGCGCTCTACACGCGCCAGGGCTCGCTCGCGGACATCCTGCGCTCGCTGTCCGTCGACGTCGTGAAGTCCAAGCTCGGCGCGCGCGAGGTCACGCTCACGTTCGGCGCCGAGAGCAGCGATCGCATGGATCGCGTCGCCGAGGTCGCGCGCCTCGCGGGCGGGTACACCTTCACGGGGACGAGCCGCCACTTCGTCCAGTATCGCGACGCCGCGGCGCCCTTCGGCTACGACATCGCGCAGATCACCGCGAGCGACGCCGCGCTCGCGCTCTATCACAACGCCTTTTCGCAGGTGTACGACGTCGAGCGGAAGATCGAGGTCCGCGCGCTCCTCCTGCGGCTCGAGCCGCACCCCGATCCGTCGACGGCGCGGGAGCCGGGCCAGCGCTGGATCGTCGCCGAGGCCGGGCTCGGGCCTGCGCTGATCCACTATTTCGTGCGCTCGCAGGTCGACGCCGAGGTCGGCGTCGCCGAGTGGCCGCCCACGTCGAGCTTCGACGACGCGCCCGTCGTTCGCTACGTGTTCCGCGTGCCGGAGGTGCCGGAGCGCATGCTGCCGCTGCTCTCTCACACGCCGGGCCTCGGCGTGTTCCTGCCCGTGGCGCCGGGCGCGGCGGTCGAGTCCGGGCACCGGCACCCGGTGAACCTCCGCGCGTGCCCCGTGTTCAACGAGGCAGGGCTCGTGCTCTTTCGCGGCGGCGGTCAAGACGTCCTCGAGCTGCCGAAGCTGCCTGCGCTCGGCGACGTCGCGGCGTTCGCGCGCGTCGAGCTCAGGCAAGACGTCGCCACGGCGCGCGGGTCGCCGGCGCTCGCCAAGCCGGGGTCCGTCTCGCTCGCGCTGCGCCTCTTTCCGACGTCGGAGCCGTGGCGGTCGGTCACGGCGAGCTGGATTCGGCCCGAGGAGATGCCGCTCCTCCGCCAGGTCGCGTACGCGCTCGGGCCCGAGACGCTCCGCCGCGCCGAGGTCGCGCTCACCGCGCAGGGCGTCTTCCTCCGGCACCCGACGGGCATCGAGGGCATCCCCGTGGGCGAGTTCTTCCGCGAGCTCCGCGCCGGGCTCTACATCCCGGCCGGCTACGACGCCGTGCCCGCGGTCGCGCCCGAGGTGCTCTATCGCGCGCTCGGCTCGCCGTCTGGGCGCGTGCTCTTCATCGGCCGCGACGGGCGCGCGATCGGCATCCCGAGCGACGCGTTCGTCCCGCTCGAGACCGCGCTGCTCGAGGCGCAGGCGTGGGCGCCGCTCGACGCGACGTCGACCGGCCTCGAGGCCGCGCTCGCGACCGAGATCTCGGAGCTCATGCTCGAGGGCGTCGGCATCCGGCCGATGCGCGACCTGCCGAGCCCCGCTGCGTTGCCCAAGCCCGACGCGCCGGCCGACAGCGGGGCGGGTCGTTGAGCGACGAGCTCGCGGAGCGCTTCGAAGAGCTCGCGGAGCACGTGCTCGGGCCGCTCGTGCTCGGCGGTGAGCTGCACCTCACGCGGCCGTTCGGCGCGACGCTCGCGCTCAAGTTCGCGAAGGGCCGCGAGCTCGCGAACCTCGAGCTGCGGCTCGCGCTCGACGTCGCGCGGGTCCGCCGCGCGCGGCTCCTCGCGCCGGTCGACACCGTGAAGCCGGTCGACGCGTCGTCGTTCGCGCTCGTCGCCGCGCTCAACGACCTGCTGCAGGCGACGAACCACGAGCTCGCAGGGCCGCTCACGCGCGGGCGACACCGGCGCCTCGTCGCGAACGTCGTCGCCGTGTGCGAGCGCGTGCCGCCGCCGCGCGACGTGGGCTCGGCGCTCGCGCGGCACGCGACCTTCGCGCGCACGCTCGACGTCGTGCGCACCGACTCGACGGTCGCGTGGTGGACGGGCTCGGCGCGCTTTCGCGGCCAGCCGGCCCCGCCGCGCCTGCTCGCGTGGCCGTCGCTCCGCCAGGTGACGGTCGACTCGCGCAAGGTGACGCTCGGCAGCATGGCGGCGGGCATCGGCGCGCTCTCGGCGGACGAGTTCGAGGCCGCGCTCGCCCTCTGGCTCACGCGCTCGCCGCTGACGGACATCGCCACGGCCACGCGCGCGACGCCGCAGTTCGCGTGGTCGGCGTCGACGCTCGCGCTGATCGCGGTCGCCCCCGGCCGATCGCTCGCGTACCGCGCCATGGCGCGCCAGCCGGGGCCAGCGGCGATGGCCGTGCTCGCGCGCGCCGCGAAGGGCATCCCCGACGCGAGGGCGGCGGCGCGGCGGCTCGTCGAGTCGTTCGCGAGCGAGGTGTCGGCGGGCTTCAAGCTCGCGGAGGGGCGCCCGGCGCAGCGCGCCTGAGCCGACCTCGTCAGCGCGCGCGCGGGGGCCTGCTCGACGCGCGCCGCGGGTGTGGAGACAGCTCGGCCGCCGCCGTGAACCCTGCGCGCTCGAGGTCGGCCCGGGTGATCGCGTCCCCTCGCGCTGCGAGCGCGGCGCGGACGAGCACCGCCGCGAGCTCGGCGTCGTTGCCCGGGAACTCGTGCTCGAGCAGGACCGCGAGGGCCATCGCGTCGAGGCCGACGGCCCGCGCGCCGAGCGTGATCGAGAGCTCGGCCAGGATCTCGAGCGTGAGCGCGCGCAGGTCCTCGGCGCGGGCGGCGAGCGGCGGCAGCGCGACGGCGCGATCGCCGAGCCGATCCGCGAGCTCTTCGCCGAGCGCGTCGGCGGCGACGAGCGCGTCGACCGTCGCGCGGAGCGAGACGACGAGGCCGGTCGAGTCCCCCAGCGACGCCGCGACGTAGCGCTGCACGTCGAGCGGGAGCGCCTGCGCGTCGAGGAGCACGAGCGTGCCCGTCTCCGCGGCCGCGAGCGGCGACGCGGCGGGGTCGCGCCATCGATCGAGGCCGTGCTCCGCGACGCGGGTCCCCGCGACGACGACCAGCGGACCGTCGCGGCGCGCCGACGCGAGGTGCGCCGCCGCTGCCCACGTCGACGCGTCGATGCCGGGCGCGGACAACAGCGCGATCGGTCGGCCGCGCTCGGCGAGCCGCTCGATGGCCTCGCGCGCCGCGCGTGCGGCGGGGCTGTACGACGCGAGGCGCGCTCGCCGCGCGAGCGCCTCGGCGGCGGCGCGGTGGCGTGTCGCGTCGCGGGCGCGCGCCGCGGCGTGCTCCGTGATCTGGGTCCGCGCGTTCGCCAGCTCGCCGCGCACCTCGAGCTCACGCGCGCGCGACCTCGCGAGGAGCGCCGACGCGCCGATCACCGCGCCGAGACGATCCGCGAGCCGGCGCAGCGCGCGCGCCTCCTCGAGCGTCCACGCGCGGCGACGTGAGCCAGCCGGGATGGCGAGCAGTCCGATCGGCCCCGCGTCGTCGCGAACGAGCGCGAGCGCCGAGAAGCCGCGCTGATCGAGCCACGCCTCGAGCGGGCGCACGTCGGGCCTGCGCACGAGCACCGCGCGCAGCACCTCGAGCCGCAGCACGCCCTCGGGCTCCTCGGCCGCCAGCTCGACGAGGCGCGGCGGCGGCTCCGCGCGCTCCCGCCGCGCGTACCCGGCCCGGTCGACGGTGACGACCTCGGGGACGCCCACGAAATAGAGCGCCGGGTCCTTGCCGCGCTGGCCCGCGGCGGCGCGCAGCGCGAGCAGCGCAGCCTCGAGCGCGGCCTCGGGATCGGGCGTCATCGCGGCGCGCGTCGCGGCGTCGAGCGCGGAGAGCCACCGCCCCGCGGCCGGCGCGAAGAGGCGCCGTCCGAGGATCGGCGCGATCATCCCCGCAAGCGACGCCGCGGCGACGGCGACGGCGACCGTGGCCGCGCTCCGCTTCGGCGCCACGCGCGCGACGTACCCCGCGAAGAGGGCGAGCGGCGCGACGAGCGCGGCGGCGGCGAGCGTGACGCGGTTCGCCTGTGCGAGCGCGTCGGCCTCCCGCGCGACCGCGCTCGCCGCCAGCGCGACGCCGGCGCACGCGCACGCGAGCGGGAGCAGGCGCTCGGCCGGCGCCACGCCCGTCACCGCCGCGAGCACGCCGACGAGCAGCGCCGTCAGCGCGAGCGAGAACGCAGCGCCGGCGCGGTCGGCGGCGCCGAGCTCGAGGCGCTTCTGCACGAGCACGAGCGCGGTCGAGGCGAGCATCACGCCGAGCGACGCGAGCGACGCCGCGACGACGCCGTAGTCGAGCCAGCGCGGGTCGAGCCCCTGCGCGCGGTCCGGCGCCGCGATCTGCGCCGCAGGCAGCGCGATCGCGACCGCCCAGAGCAGCGAGCCGAACGCGGCGGCGTCGAGCCTCCGTGGCCGCGGCGACGCGTCGACCAGGCCGCCCGGTCCCTGCACACGCGAGAACGCGACGAGGCCGCCGGTCGCCGCGAGCGCGGCGCCGAGGTTCTCTGCGGCGAGGAACCCTGCGCCGCCGGTGCCCGTCCGCGCGGCGCAGACCAGCGCCGCGCCCGTGAACGCGACGCGCGCCCCGGTTCGCGCGACCCCGTCGGTTCGATCGACGCCTCGCACCGGCGGCGCCGTGCGCGACCAGGCGAAGAGGAGCGCGAGCGGGAGGCCTCCGAGCATGGCGAACGCGAGCGCGCTGCCGCCCGTCTGCTGCACGGAGACCGCGGCGACGTAGAGGACGGGCAGCGCCGCGAGCGCGAACGATCGCAGCCGGAGTCGCATCGGCGCGAGCCTTCAGCCGGGGCGCCCCGGCGTCACGCGCCGCCGCCGCCGCCCGCGCCACCGCGACCTGCGCCACCCGATGTGCCGGTCGCGCTCGCGCCGCCGAGACCGGCGCCGCCCGACGCGCTCGCGGCGCCGCTGCTCGCGGAGCCGCCACCTCCGGTCGGCGCAGTGCCTCCGAGACCACCTGCGCCGCCGCCGCCCGCTGCGGTCCCGCCTGCGCCGCCCGCGCCGCCTGATCCGGACTGCGCCGCGCCGCCCACCCCCGTCGCGCCGCCGGCTCCGCCCGATCCGCCGACGCCGCTGCCGCCCGCGCCTTGATCCTGGATCCACGTCTCGACGCACGCGATCTGCGTGTCGCTCAGCGGGTCGGCGCCGAGGGGCATCTGCGAGCCGCACGGCGCCGGCTGGAACAGCTTCAAATAGAGGATGCTCTGCGACGGGTTCGCGGGGTCGGCGAGGATGCCGGGCACGCACTCCTTCGCGGGCTGGTTGACGACGCGCGCGGCCACGTTCGGCGACGCGAGGTCGAGGCCCTGCATGCGATCGGCGGCGGAGTGGCACCCCGGGGCGGTCGCGCAGTTCGGGATGAAGATCGTCGACGGCACGTCGGGGCAGTCGCTCCCGTCCGGGTGCAGGAACGCGCCTTTGTCGTCGAGCGTGCCGGGGCAGCCCGCGAGCGACGCGCCTGCGCCGAGGGCCGCGAGCGCCGCCGCGACGGCGCGCAGGCGGAGGCTCGAGCGCGCCGGATCAGTACGCATACGCAGCTCCGAGCGACAGGCCGAAGAACTCGTCGAGGGCGCCGCCCGCCACGTAGGTGTCACCGGGGACGGGCGCGAACGCATAGAAGAAGCGCGTGTACGACGCGGCCGCGCGCACCTCGACGCCCGCGCCGACGAGGAACGACGCGCCGAGGCGCACGTCGATCCCACCTACGGTCGAGCCGGTGAAGCGGTCGTATACGTCGCCCGCCGTGAGCGGCGCGTCGTACGCGATCGCGATCGTCAGCGCGCCGCGGCCGATCGGCGCTCGCGCGTCGCCGGCGAGGCGGAGCGATTCGTACGCGGCGCCCGGCACCTGGTCGGCCAGCGAGCCGCTCGCGTCGTACGAGAACCGCAGCAGCGACGCGCCGCCCGCGAGGCCGAGCGACGTGCCGGTCCGGCCCGCCGGAAAGAACCGCGCGCGCACCATCGCGTCGAGGCGATCGTACGAGCTGCCGACGCTGGTTCCGTCGCTCGACTGCGACGACAGGCCGAACGCGCTCGTCGCCGTGAGCTCGAAGCCGACGTCGCGCGCGAACGTGATCCCGGTGTCCGCGGCAGGGTAGAACGCGAGGTGGAGCTCGGGCATCACCGCGCCGAACACGCTGTAGTCGCGGATGTTCGCCGAAACCGGATCCGAGTACGTGAAGCGTCGTCCCCCGGCGGCCATCGCGAGGCCGAACTCGAAGAGCTCGGTGCCGACCGCGTTCTTCTCGCGCGCCGGCTCGTCCGCTTCGGCGGGCCGGGCGAGCGACGCGGTGGCCGCGGCGAAGGCGAGCGCGCTCGCGATCGCGCCGAGGGCCGCTGGGCGAGCGGCGCCGGAGTAAGTCACGCCGCGGAGCCTAGTACATCGGGTCGCAGCTTTCGCGCGCGACGGTCGAACACGCGAGGTTTCACGTCGCGACGCCGAGCGCAGGCGAACGGGGTCGACGGTGGGTCGGCGCGGCGGTAGCCTTTGCGGGCTCGGGCCTGCGCGCCCTGGCGCGGAGCTTACGAAATGCGCTTGCAGCGTTGGAGGCACCGTCGGACCTCGCTCGGCATGGGCGTCGCGCTCTTCGTGGCGCTCGCTGGCGGCGTCGTCGCCGGATGCACCTCGGGCGACCTCGGCGATCCGCCGAACCCGGTCGACGTCCCGCAGACGGCCGACTGCGGCGGCGGGATCAACCCGGGCGCCGCGCCGATGCGCAGGCTCACGCGGACCGAGTACGACAACACGATCCGCGATCTCCTCGGCGACACGTCGAACCCCGCCGCCGACATGGTGCCCGAGGCGCAGTCGCTCGGCTTCGACGATCAGGCGACGTCGCTCGCCGTCTCGAAGCTCCTCGCCGAGCAGTACCTCGACGCCGCCGAAAGCATCGCCATCCGGGCGACGCGCGACATGCCGACGCTCCTCAAGTGCGACGTGACCGTCACCGGCCAGGACGCGTGCGCCGCGCAGTTCATCGCCGATTTCGGGGGCCGCGCGTTCCGCCGCCCGCTCGACGACTCGACGACGACGCGCCTCACGAACCTCTACACCACGGCCAAGCCGACGTTCGGCTTCCAGTCCGCGATCCAGTTGGTCATCGAGGCGGTGCTCCAGTCGCCGCACTTCCTCTACCGCGTCGAGTTCGGCACGACGACCGAGGTGTCGGCCGGCGTCGTGCAGCTCGACGACTACGAGATGGCGTCGCGCCTCTCGTTCATGCTCTGGAACTCGACGCCAGACGACGCGCTCTTCGCCGCGGCGGCCGCTGGCGAGCTCGAGACGGCCGATCAAATCGCCGCGCAGGCCACGCGCATGCTCGACGACCCGCGCGCGCACGACGCCGTCGAGAACTTCCACACGCAGTGGCTCGGCCTCGACGACATCGACACCGTGACGAAGGACGCGGAGTACGTCTCGCCGAGGTGGACGCCGGCGCTCATTCCGCTGATGAAGCGCGAGACGCAGGCGTTCCTCGACTACGTCGTCTTCCAGGGCCAGGGCGACGTGACCGAGATGCTCACCGCGTCGTACTCGCTCGTCGACGAGGAGCTCGCGAGCTTCTACGGCGTGCGCGGCGTGACCGGCGAGTCGTTCGTGAAGGTCGACCTCGACCCGACCGAGCGCGCCGGCTTCGTGACGCAGCCGAGCATCATGACGATCAACGCGAAGCCCGACACGTCGAGCCCGATCCTCCGCGGCAAGTTCGTCCGCGAGCGTCTGCTGTGCCAGCCGCTGCCGCCGCCGCCGAACAACCTCATCATCACGCCGCCCCAGGTCACGGCCGGCGTCAGCACGCGCGAGCTCTACGCGGAGCACTCGGCCGATTCGTCGTGCGCGACGTGCCACCACCTGATGGATCCGATCGGCTTCGGGTTCGAGAACTACGACGCGGTCGGCGCGTATCGGACCACGGATCAAGGCCTCCCGGTCGACGCGTCGGGCGACGTGTACGACTCGGGCGACTGCGACGGCCCGTTCGTCGGCGCGGTGCAGCTCGCGCAGCGGCTCGCCGGCAGCGAAGACGTGAAGAACTGCGTCGCGACGCAGTGGTTCCGCTTCGCGTACGGTCGCGGCGAGACGCCGAACGAGTGCTCGCTCGTGCAGCTCCAGGGCGCGTTCAAGGCGTCGAACTACTCGATTCGCTCGCTGCTCGTCGCGCTCACGCAGACCGACGCGTTCCGCTATCGCCCCGTCGTGACGCCCGGAGAGTGACGCGCGGCGGTTGCTTCTCGGAGACGGCTGCGGCATGAAACGCCGCTGAATGGCGCGGGTGTTCAGTGTCCTCGCGAGCGCAGCGGCGCGCCGCTTGTCGTCGACGGCTCCGCGGTTGCGGGCCGTGATCGCGGCGGCTCCGCGGTCGCGCGCCGTGATCGCGGGCGGCGCGCTCTCCGTGGCCGTCGCGACGGCGGCGTTCATCGCGGGCACGCACGTCGCGTCGAGCCCGGCCGCGTCGGCGAGCGCCGCGTCGAGCGCTTCGCCGATGTCGAGCGCAGGCGCCCTCGCCGTCGCGGAGCCCGTCGCCGACCCGCAGCGGCCGCCGACCACGCCGTCGTACGCGAGCGACAAGCCGCTCCTCGGCGTCACGGCGTTCGTCGCCACCGTGTACAAGGAGCCGCGCGACACCGCGAAGAAGCTCGGCTACCTGCGCGTCGGAACGAAGGTGCCGCGGAGCGCGGAGCCCGTCGGCCACGCGGGCTGCAAGGGCGGCTGGTACCAGATCGAGCCGCGCGGCTTCGTGTGCGCCGGCGACGACGCGACCGTCGACCTCGACGCGCCCCTGCTCAAGGCCGCGCAGAAGCGACCGAACCTCGCCGCGCCGCTCCCGTACTCGTACGCGTTCGTGCGCGCCGTCCTCCCGCTCTACATGCGCGTGCCCACCGCGGCCGAGCAGCTCAAGGCCGAGTTCAAGCTCAAGGAGCACCTCGACTGGTTCAAGGACAACGGCGCCGCCGCGTCGAAGGTGGCGCTCGGCGCGAACGACGTCGCGATCGACGCGCGCGGCGTCGCCATCCCCGACAAGAAGCTCGGCGAGCTCGGCCTCGCGAAGAACTCGGAGGAGCTGTCGCTCGGCGCGCTGCTCGGCGGCGAGGGGGACTCCGACGCGATGCCGTTCTGGCTCGAGGGTCACAAGCGCGCGATCCCGAACGTCAGCGACTACCGCACGAAGGGCTTCGAGGTGTTCGCCGATCGCGCGCGTCGCCACGCGGGCCTGTCGCTCGTCGGCTCGTTCCTGTCGTCGGAGGACGGCTTCGATCGTCGCTTCGCCATCACGACCGACATGCGCCTCGCGCCCGCGAGCAAGATCAAGCCAGACGAGGGCTCGCCGTTTCACGGGGTCGAGCTCGGCAGGGGCCTCGACGCGCCGCTCGCGTTCGTGCGCTCGCAAGGCGCGACGAGCTACAAGATCGTCAAGGGCAAGGTGGTCGCGAGCGACCCGGTCGAGTACCGGAGCGCGGTCGGGCTCACCGGCACGATGCGCACGGTCGAGGGCGTGAAGTACTACCGCACGACCGACAAGCACTGGCTGAGCTCGCAGGACGTCGGCCTCGCCGTGCCGCCCGCCACCTGGCCCGACGAGGCGAAGCAGGGCAAGAAGTGGATCGAGATCTCGATCACGAACCAGACGCTCGTGATGTGGGAGGGCCAGAAGGCCGTCTACGCGACGCTCGTGTCGACGGGCGCGGCCGGCCTCGACGATCCGAAGAAGACGACGGCCACCGTGCGCGGCGTCTTCCACATCCGGAACAAGCACGTCACCGCGACGATGGACTCGAACGAGCGCTCGAGCGTCGGCGGCAAGGCCGATTCGAAGACCGCGAGCGAGCCCGTCGCGCGCGCCGAAGACGATGACAAGCCGACGAAGCACGCGAAGGGCAAGAAGGCCGACAAGGCCGAGAAGGTCGCGTCGAGCAAGTCGACCGGCGGCAAGGGCGCCTCGAAGGCGAAGGTCGACAAAGCCGACAAGGAGCCGAGCGAGCACGGCAAGCCCGTCCCCCGCAAGGGCGACGGCGAGTACGGCGTGACCAAGCGCCGCGGCGAGGGCACGTTCCTCCTCCGCGACGTGCCGTGGATCCAGTACTTCGAGAGCGGCTATGCGCTCCACGCCGCTTACTGGCACGACGTCTTCGGCACGCCGCGGAGCCACGGCTGCGTGAACCTCGCCCCGGTCGACGCGCACCGGCTGTTCTTCTGGACCGATCCGCCGATGCCCGACGGCTGGCACGGCGTGAACGCGAACGAGGACAACGGCGAGGGCACGCTGGTCGTCATCCACGAATGAAGAAGATTCATCGCTTCGAGGTCGTCCCCGACGTCCCCCGCCCGCTCGCGCCGCTGCTCTCGCTCGCGCACAACCTCTGGTGGTCCTGGAACGATCGCGCGCGCGAGCTCTTCGCGCGCGTCGATCCCGACGCGTTTCATGCGCTCGGCGAGAACCCGCTCGCGGTCGTCGCGCGGGCGCCGACGGCGCGGCTCGTCGAGCTCGCGGGAGACGCGGGCTACCTCGCCGAGCTCGCCGCGGTGACCGCGGACCTCGACACGTACCTCCACCGCGAGACGTGGTTCGATCGCAGGTTTGGCCGGCCGAACGCCGACGGCGCGGGGACCGCCGCGATCGCGAGCGCCACCATCGCCTACTTCTCTATGGAGTTCGGGATCCACGCGTGCCTGCCCGTGTACTCCGGCGGCCTCGGCGTGCTCGCGGGCGATCACCTGAAGAGCGCGAGCGACCTCGGCGTTCCCCTCGTCGGCGTGGGCGTCGCGTTCTCGCAGGGCTACTTCCGCCAGGTGCTCGACGCCGAGGGCTGGCAGAACGAGCGCTACCCGCCGAACGACTGGCACGACCTCCCCGTCAGCGCGGTGAACGACGCGGCCGGGCGACGCGCGCGCGTCACGGTCACGCTGCCCGTCGCGGGCGACGCGAAGAAGACGCGCGACGTCGCGCTCGAGGCGTGGCGCGTCGACGTCGGCCGCGTGCCGCTCTACCTGCTCGACGCGAACCTCGAGGAGAACGCGCCCGAGGATCGCGCGCTGACGAACACGCTGTATGGCGGCGACCGTGAGCACCGCATCCGCCAGGAGCTGCTCCTCGGCGTCGGCGGCGTGCGCATGCTGCGCGCGATCGGCGTCGCGCCGACGGTGTGTCACATGAACGAGGGGCACTCGGCGTTCCTCGCGCTCGAGCGCGTCCGGCAGCTGATGCACGACGCGGCCGCGCCGTTCTCCGTCGCGCGTGAGGCCGCGGCCGCTGGCAACGTGTTCACGACGCACACGCCCGTGCCTGCCGGCAACGACGGCTTCGCGCACGACCTCATCGCGCCATACCTCGAGGTGCTCGCGAAGGGCGTCGCGCTCACGGCTGACGAGGTGCACAAGATCGGCCGCGTGGAGGCGACGGACGCGCGCGCCGAGTTCTCGATGCCCGTGCTCGCGATCCGCATGGCCGATCGCTACAACGGCGTGAGCCTGCTCCACGGCCGCGAGGCGCGCGCGATGTGGCGCGTCTTGTGGCCCGAGCTCGGCGACGACGAGGTGCCGATCGGCTCGATCACGAACGGCGTGCACACGGCGACGTGGACGAGCTCGGCGATGTGCGCGCTCTACGCGAGGCACCTCGGCGGGGACTGGCTCGAGCGCGCGGGCGAGCAGGCGACGTGGCAGGCCGCGCTGCGCATCCCGGACGAGGAGCTCTGGGCGGTTCGCGAGGCAGAGCGCGCGCGCCTGATCGCGTCGATCCCGTCGCACGTCGCCGCGGCCGAGGCGCGCCGCGCGACGGGCATCTCGCGCAGCGGCGTCGCGTTCGGCGCGGCCGCGGCGGCGCAGCGGCTCGCCTCGCTCGACCCGCGCGCGCTCACGATCGGCTTCGCGCGGCGCTTCGCGACGTACAAGCGCGGCACGCTCTTGCTGCGCGACGCGGCGCGCCTCCTCCGCGCCGTGAGCGGCGAGGGTCGCCCCGTGCAGCTCGTCTTCTCGGGCAAGGCCCACCCGCAGGACTGGGGCGGCAAGGAGCTCATTCGCGAGATCGTGCGCGCCTCGAACACGCCGGCGTTTCGCGGCCGCATCGTGTTCCTCGAGGACTACGACATGAGCGTCGCGCGCGCGCTCGTCTCCGGCGTCGACGTGTGGCTGAACACGCCGCGCCGCCCGCTCGAGGCGAGCGGGACGAGCGGCATGAAGGCGGCGCTCAACGGCGCGCTCCACGCGAGCGTGCTCGACGGCTGGTGGGCCGAGGCGTACGCCGGCGACAACGGCTTCGCGATCGGCGCGGGCGAGGAGTACGCCGACACCGAGCACGGCGATCGCGTCGAGGCCGAGCTCCTCTACCGGCTGCTCGAGGATCAGATCGTCCCGACGTTCTACGACCGCGACGCGGGCGGCGTGCCGCGCGCCTGGCTCGCGCGGGTGAAGCGGAGCATCGCGTCGACCGGCGCGAGCTTCAACACCGCGCGGATGGTGCGCGAGTACGCCGAGACGCTGTACGCCCCCGCGGCCCTGCGCGTCCGGGCCATGCAGGGCGAGGGCCTCGCGGCGTCGCGCGCGCTGGCCGCGTGGCGCGCGCGCGTCGGCGCGGCGTGGAAGGACGTGCGCGTCGTCGCCGTCGAGCAGATCGGCGCGCGCCGCGTCCTCGCCGGGCAGCCGTGCGGTGTCGCGGCGAACGTCGCGCTCGGCGAGCTCACGCCCGACGACGTCGCCGTCGAGCTCTACTGCGGGCGTCTCCACGGCGGCCACGCGGTCGCGCACGGCGCCGCCGTCCCGCTCGCGCTCGCGGGTCGTGGACCCGACGGCTCGTACCGCTACGAGGGCGAGGCGAAGGCGCGCGACACGGGCGAGCACGCGTTCGCCGTCCGCGTCGTGCCGCGTCACGAGGCGCTGGTCGATCCGTTCGGCGCGCGCCTCGTCGGCTGGGAGTAGGCCGGGTCCACGAGGATCGCGTCGAGGGCCGCGTCGGCGCGCGCGGCGAGGCCGTCGAGCGCGCGGCCGAAGCGCGTCGCCGCGTCGATCTCGAGCGCCGGCAGGCCGACGCGCCCGCGGATTTGCGAGACGCGCGCCGCGACGCCGGGGCCTGTCGCGTAGCCCTCGATCCAAGGTTCCGTCGCGAGGCCATGGAGGATGCGGTGCATGCGCGCGTCGAACGCCGCGCGTCGCGCTCCGTCGGCGTCGGCCGCGCGCGCGAAATGGTGCAGCGACGCCGCGCGCGCGATCGCGGCGTCGTCGTCGTCCCCGAGCCCCGCCGCGACGCGCTCCTGGATGCTGCGCACGCCGAGCCGACGCACGAGCGCGCCGTCGAGGCAGAGCTCCCACGTCACGTGTGCGAACAGCCGCAGCCGCGCCTCGGCGACGTCGAGCGCCGCGATCGCGTCGCCGACTGCGCGCTCTCCCTCGACGAACGCGCCCGACGCGTGGAACGCAGCGTCGGCGTCGAGGTGATGGCCGACGCCCGCGAGCACGGACGCGAGCGCGCCGTCGCGCGCGTCGACGACGTCGAGGTCCACGGCGCGGCGCGCGCGGACGCGGCGATCGGCGATGCGCCAGAGGTCCGGCAGCATCGCGCCGACGCCCGCCGCCGCGGAGTCGAGCGCGTCCTCGGCGAGGTGACGATGCAGGAGGAAGTTCATGCGCCGCGCCTCGCGCGCGGGCTCGGAGCCTACTCGGACTTGGGGCCCTTGTCCGCGCGCCCGCCGATGCCGTGCTCTTCCATCTTGGCGTAGAGCTGCGTGCGCGCGATGCCGAGGCGCCGCGCCGCCTCCGCGCGGTTGTTGCCGGTGCGCTCGAGCGCGCGCACGATCATCCGCTTCTCGAGCGCGGCGACCGCGTCGCGGAGCGGCACCTCCTCGTCGCCCGGAGCGACGCGCGCCGGGCCCTCCGAGACGCGCACCTGGGGCGGGAGGTCGGCGAGGTCGATCACCTCGCTGCCCGACAGCGCGGCGGCGCGCTCGAGGACGTGCACGAGCTCGCGGACGTTGCCCGGCCACCCGTAGTTGAGGAGCGCCGCCATCGCGTCCTCCGACACGGCGCGCGACGACGTGCCGTCGAGCGCCCGCGCGACGAGCAGCGGGATGTCGCTCTTGCGCGCGCGGAGCGGCGGCACCTCGATCTCGATGACGGCGAGGCGGTAGTACAGATCCTCGCGCAGCACGCAGCCCGCGGCGCCGGGGCGGACGGGCTTGTTCGTCGCGCTGACGACGCGCGCGCGGCTCGCGAGCTGCTCGGCGCTGCCGACGCGCTCGTAGCTCCCGTCTTGCAGCACGCGGAGGAGCTTCGTCTGGAGCGCGGCGTCGAGGTCGCCGATCTCGTCGAGGAAGAGCGTGCCGCCGTCGGCCTGCTCGAAGCGACCCTGGCGACGCGCGACGGCGCCCGTGAACGAGCCCTTCTCGTGGCCGAACAGCTCGCTCTCGATGAGCGTCGGCGGGAGCGCGGCGAGGTTCACGGGCACGAACGCCGCCGGCGCGCGCGGCGAGAAGCGGTGCACGGCGCGCGCGACGAGCTCCTTGCCCGTGCCGGTCTCCCCCGTGATGAGCACGGGCGCGTCCGACGCCGCGGCCCGACCGATGAGCTTCCAGATCGCGAGCATCGCCGTGCTCGTGCCGATCAGCTGCTCGCGCGCCCTCGCCGAGGCGGGCGGCTCGGTGCCCTCGTCCGGGAGGTCGCGCGCGAGGTCGTGCTGCTTCAGCGCGCGCTCGACCGTCTCGAGGAGCTGCGGCAGGTTGAACGGCTTCGTCAGGTATTCGAAGGCTCCGTCGCGCATCGCGGCGATCGTCCGCTCGCTGTCGCCGTACGCGGTCGCGACGATGACGGGCGTCTCCCTGTGCGGCCCGGTCCGCACCTCGCGCAGGAGATCCAGGCCGTTGCCGTCCTTGAGGCGCAGGTCGAGCAGGATGCAGTCGACGGGTCCGGCGGCGAGGACCTTCCTCGCTTCGCCGAGGCCGGCGGCGGGGACGGCTTGCTGGCCGAGCCGTCCGATCGCGGCGACGAGCCCGTCGCGCAGCCCCGCCTCGTCTTCGACGATGAGGACGCGGCTCACGCGGCCGCCTTTCCGAGCGAGAGCGAGAAGCGCGTGCGGTCGCCGGCGCGCGCGTAGGTCAGCGTGCCGCCGTGCGACGCCGCGATCGACCGCGAGATCGCGAGGCCGAGGCCGGTGCCCTCGGACTTCGTCGTGAAGAACGGTTCGAAGAGCTCGCGCGTGCGCTCGGGCGCGACGCCGGGCCCCTCGTCCTCGACGCGGACCATCGCGAGGCCGGCGTCGTTCTCGACGACGACGCGCACCTCTGCGCCGGCAGGGGAGGCCTCGACGGCGTTCTTCACGAGGTTGTCGATGGCGCGCGCCACCGCGTCGGAAGCTACCTCGGCCGTCGCGTCCCCGCGAGCGCTGACGCGGACGTCGCGCTCGAGGGCCCACGGAACCAGCAGGTCGACGCGGGCCCGAGCGAGGTCCCCGAGCGACGAGCGCTCGACGACGCCGCGCCGCTGACCGGCGACGAGCAAGAGATCGCGGACGAGTCGATCGAGCCGATCGATCTCCTCCGACGTGCGGGCGAGCGACTGTTGATACGAGGCCGGCAGCGCGGGATCGGCCACGGCGAGGTCGAGGCGCAGCTTGATCGACGCGAGCGGGTTGCGGACCTCGTGCGCGACGCCGGCGACGACGCGGCCCAGCGCGGCGAGGCGCTCGCGATCGGCGAGCTCGGCGCCGAGGCGATCGCGCTCCTTCTCGGACCGCGCGAGGGCGCTCGCGAGATCGGCGATGCCATCGGCGACCTCGGCCATCTCGCGCACGGGCGGCCGCTCGACCGGTGCGTCGAGGTCGTGCGCGAGGCGAGCGAGCGAGCTCTTCAACGAGCCGGCGCTAGCCCGCACGCTCGTGACGGCGGCGACCGACGCGGCGACGAGCAGCAGGGTCGCCGCGGTGAGCGCGGCGACGATGATGCGCCACATGCGGAGGTTCGGCGGGTCGGGCGCGGGGACCGCGGTCCACGCGAACCCGCCGCCGCGCGCGGGCGTCACGGCGAGGACGAGCATGCCGCCGGCGACCGACTTCTCTTGCACGGCGCGCTTGCCGCTCGCGCGGGCGGCCACCCGCGCGAGATCGAACGGGCGCGCCCAGTCGGCCTCGAGGCCCGGGGGACGGTCGTCGTCGCCGACGAACCCGCTCTTCATGCCGTTCGGCCCGGCGATCTCGACGCCGCGGAGGCGCGCGTCCGGCTCGGCGCCAGCGAGGATCAGCGTCTCCTGCACGGCGGCGTCGCGCGCGCGCTCGAGCCGCTGCGTGCTCGACACCGACATGATCCGGTAGAGCGCGCCGAGCGAAACGAGGCACATCGTCACGCCGAGGAGCGCGACCGCGAGGAAGCGGTGCCGGATCGAGAACGTCATCGTGTTCACCGGAAGCAAGCCGGGTTCCCGAGGGCATTTACCTTAGATCAAGCAGCTCCTGGAGCGGGCCGCGTCACGTGCCCGGACACCTGTAGGGATTCCGTGCGCCCCATTTTGCGCGCTTTTGGCCGGATCGCGGGTGGTCCGGCGGTTGCTGTGTGGGTCGGCATGAACACGCAACCGCGCCTCCGGAAGGTCCTCGTCCCCCTGCTCGTCGCGCTCGCGATCGGCGGCGCGGGCGCCGGCGCCAAGGCCGCGCTCGCCGACAAGACTCCTGCGGTCCACTACCAGACGGTCGCCGTCGGCCGCTCGGACGTCGTGGCGAAGGTCACCGCGACCGGCACGGTGTCGGCGCTCGTGACGGTGCAGGTCGGCACGCAGGTGTCGGGCCGCGTGAAGGAGCTCGACGCCGACTGGAACACGACCGTGAAGAAGGGCCAGGTGCTCGCCCTGATCGACCCCGAGCTCTTCCAGGCGTCCGTCGAGCAGGCGCGCGCGAACGTCGCCGCCTCCGTCGGCTCGCTCGCGAAGGCGAAGGCGCAGGTCGAGAACGCGCAGGCGCAGTTCGACCGCGCGACCGGGCTCTCGAGGGAGGGCCTCGTCTCGCAGGCCGACGTCGACACCGCGAAGGCGACGCTGCGCTCGGCCCAGGCCGACGTCGCCGCCGCGCAGGGCTCGGTCGCCCAGGCCCAGGCCTCGGCGCACCAGGCGGAGATCAACCTCGGGTACACGAAGATCGTCTCGCCGGTCGACGGCACCGTCATCTCGCGCACGGTCGACGTCGGGCAGACCGTCGCCGCGGCGCTCCAGGCGCCGACGCTGTTCACGATCGCGCAGGACTTGAAGAAGATGCAGGTCGACACGAGCGTCGCCGAGAGCGACGTCGGCAAGCTCCAGCCCGGCATGAAGGCGACGTTCACCGTCGACGCGTTCCCCGGCGAGCGCTTCGTCGGCGCGGTGCGCGAGATCAGGAACGCGG
This sequence comes from Byssovorax sp., assembly GCA_036500365.1. GTDB lineage: Bacteria > Myxococcota_A > Polyangia > Polyangiales > Polyangiaceae > DASYCF01. Next base: position 4,993 of record DASYCF010000189.1, on the reverse strand, counting down.
CGACGACCCTGCAGAACGTCGTCACGTACGACGCGGTGCTCGACGTCGAGAACCCGAACCTCGAGCTCCGCCCCGGCATGACCGCGAACGTCGCCTTCACGTACGCCGAGTCGGACGGCGCGACGACGGTGCCGAACGCGGCGCTCCGCTTCCACCCCGCGGCCGACGCGGCCCCGGCGGCGGTCGGGGCGGCGCCGAGCGACAAAGCCGTGTACGTGCTGCGCGACGGCGCGCCGGTGCGCGTCGCGATCCACGCGGGCATCACGGACGGCGCCGCGACGGAGGTCGTCGGCGACGCGCTCGCCGCGAACGACCGCGTGATCGTCGACGGCGCGGGCGCGGCCGCCGCGCCGCGCGCGCAGGGCGCCCCCGGCGGCGGCTCGCGCGGTATGGGCAAGATGTTCTGATTCCGACGACGACTCTCTCCCGCACACCAGCGAGGAAACCATGAACGAACGTACGAGCGCGCCGCGCGGCGGCGCATTGGTCGAGATCCGCGACGTCACCAAGACGTACAGGATGGGCGAGGTCGACGTGCACGCGCTGCGCGGCGTCTCGCTCGACATCGACGAGGGCGACCTCGTCGCCGTGATGGGCTCGAGCGGCTCGGGCAAGTCGACGCTGATGAACCTCATCGGCTGCCTCGATCGGCCGACGTCGGGCTCGTACATGCTCGCCGGGCGCGACGTCTCGCACCTCGACGCCGACGAGCTGGCCGAGGTGCGCAACCGGACGCTCGGCTTCGTGTTCCAGAGCTTCAACCTGCTCTCGCGCACGTCGGCGCTCGAGAACGTGGAGCTGCCCCTGCTCTACGCCGGCGTCGGCGCGAAGGAGCGGCGGGCGCGCGCGGCGCGGGCGCTCGAGCGCGTCGGCCTCGGCGCGCGGCTCGATCACCACCCGAACCAGCTCTCGGGCGGGCAGCAGCAGCGCGTCGCGATCGCGCGCGCAATCGTCGGCGAGCCCAAGCTCCTCGTCGCCGACGAGCCGACGGGCAACCTCGACTCGCAGATGAGCGTCGAGATCATGGCGCTGTTCCAGGAGCTCGGGCGGAGCGGCATCACCATCGTCCTCGTCACGCACGAGCCGGACATCGCCGAGCACCTCTCGCGCGTCGTCGTCGTCAAGGACGGTGTCGTGCAATCGGACACTCGCCACGAGCCGATCCCCGCGCGGCCCGGGGTGCAGCGCGCGGCGTGACGGTTGCAACGCTCGTCGTTCGAAGAGGACCACGCTCATGAACCCGCTCCAGACCCTGCGCATCGCGCTCCGCGCGCTGCTCCGCAACAAGACCCGCTCCATCCTGACGACGCTCGGCATCGTCATCGGCGTCGGCGCCGTCATCGCGATGGTCGCGATCGGCGAGGGCGCCAAATCGCGCGTCGCCGACACGTTCGCGTCGATGGGCACGAACCTGCTCGTCGTGCTGCCCGGCTCGTCGAGCGCGGGCGGCGCGCAGGGCGGCTTCGGCTCGCAGCCGACGCTCACGTGGGACGATCTCCGCGCCATGAAGACGGAGGTGCCCGGCGTCGGCGCCGCCGCGCCGCAGCTCCGCGTGACGTCGCAGCTCCTGAGCGACGAGCAGAACTGGGGCACGACCGTGTACGGCGTCACGCCCGAGTACTTCGACGTGCGCGCGTGGCAGACGGCCGAGGGCGCCGCGATCACGCAGGGCGACGTCGACGGCGGCGCGAAGGTCGTCGTGCTCGGCGAGACGGTCGTCGACAAGCTCTTCGGCGCGAACGCGCACCCCGTCGGCCAGACGGTGCGCATCAAGAACGTGCCGTTCGTCGTCAGCGGCGTCCTCGCGCGGAAGGGCCAGAGCGCGACGGGCCAGGACTACGACGACTGCGTGTACGTGCCCGTCACGACCTTCCAGACGAAGATCCAGGGCGGGCTCCAGAAGTACCTCTCCGGCACCGTGTACGTGAGCGCCGCGAGCGCCGATCAGACGGCGAGCGTCGAGTCGGGTCTCCGCGCGCTGCTCCGCGAGCGCCATCACCTCGCGCAGGGTCAGGACGACGACTTCTCGATCCGGAACCTCGCCGAGATGCAGAGCGCACAGGCCGCGTCGACCGACACGCTGACGACGCTCCTCGCCGCGGTCGCGGGCGTGTCGCTCCTCGTCGGCGGCATCGGCATCATGAACATCATGTTGGTGAGCGTCACCGAGCGGACGCGCGAGATCGGCCTCCGCATGGCGATCGGCGCGAAGCGCACGCAGATCCTGGGTCAGTTCCTCGCGGAGGCGATGGCGCTCGCGTTCCTCGGCGGGCTGATGGGCGTCGCGCTCGGCGTCGGCGCCGCGGGCGAGCTCGCGCACAAGTTCGGCTGGACGATGCTCGTGCGACCCGAGGTGGTGCTCGTCGCCGTCGGCTTCAGCGCGCTCACCGGCGTCGTCTTCGGCCTCTACCCGGCGCGCAAGGCGTCGCGGCTCGATCCGATCGACGCGCTCCGCTTCGAGTGACGGGTCACCGACCGTTCGCCTCGTCGCGCATCTTCACGAGCTGGGCGGCGAGGCGGTTCACGTAGAGCGTCTGGAAGCGGAGGCGCGCGGCGTACGCGCCGAGGTGCACCTGGTCGTCGAACTCCTCGGGGACGAGATCGGCGACCGGGTTCAGGTCCCAGTAGAGCGCGCCGGTTCGCTTCGCGAGCGCCTGCATGCGCGAGCGGTAGCCGGTGGCGAGGTGCGCCTTGAAGGCGGCGTAGCGCGGGTTCGCGGGTGACTCGAGGAGCACGACGACGCGGCCGTCGCCGCGCGCGGACTCGACGAGCGTCTCGAGCGCGAGCTCGTGCTTGTCGAGGAGCGGTGACGGGTTCGCCTCGGCGCGCCGCTCGATCTCGCGCCACCTCCGCAGCCCGATCGGCCTCCCGCCGGCCGTCGGAGGGCCGCCGCGCGGCCACTCGGGGACGGGTCCGAGCCGCGCGAGGGCGCCGCGCCGCGCCGCGTACCAGTCGAGGTGATCGAGGAAGTGCACGCCCGTCGGCGGCGTCACGCCGGGCGTGTCGACGGCGAGCCGCGCGAGGTCGCGGAAGCTCTTCGCTCCTGCGACGGCCGCGTTGCGCTCGTCGTCGTGGTCCTCGTGCACGACGATCGTGACGACGCCGTCGAAGGAGCGCGGGATCAACGCCGCGAGCGAGCGCGCCTCGAGCAGCGTCTGGCCCGGGGTCTCGAGCGAGTGGAAGCGCACGCGCTCTCCGACGAGGCGCGCGAGATCCGCCTCGATCGGCGCCGGATCGTCGCCGTCGAGCAGCGCGCGCCGCGCCATCGACGAGCCGAGGTAGACGACGCCGAGCGGCGCAGGCGCCTCGGCCGCCATGCGGAACGCCTCGAGCGACACGCGCGCGTACTCGTCGAGGCCGTCCTTCATCAACCAGCGCGGCTCGACCTCCGCGAGGCGACGCGGCGTCACGCACGCGCACGCGCACGCGAGCTCGGCGAGCGCGAACGCGGCGGCGCCGACGATCGACGCGAGCGACGGCGCGAGCAGGCCCGACGCGAACGCCGACAGGCGAGGGGAGCGGCGGCTCATCGTCCGAGGAGGAGGTGGCGCGAAGCGCTCGCGTCAGCGCAGGTCGTAGCGCTTGAGCTTCTCGTACAGCGTTCGAAGGCCGATGCCGAGCTTCGCCGCGGCGGCCTTTCGGTTGCCGCCGGAGGCCGCGAGCGCGCGCTCGATCGCGCGCCGCTCGAGGTCGGTCAGCGAGCCGGACGCGGCGCCCGCGTCGTCGTCGCTCGACGCGGCGGCGGGCTCGATCCAGAGGTGCTCCTCCTCGAGCGTCGCGCCGTCGGACAAGATGAGGGCGCGCTCGAGCACGTTGCGGAGCTCGCGCACGTTGCCCGGCCACGCCTCGCGAAGGAGGCGCGCGCGCGCGCGCTCCGACAGGCGCGGCGCCGAGCGGCCGCCGCTCCTCGCGAGCGTCGCGAGCAGCGACTCGGCGATGGGCAAGATGTCCTCGGTCCGCTCGCGGAGCGGCGGCAGCCGGATGGGGAACACGGCGAGCCGATGGTAGAGATCCTCGCGGAACGCGCCCTCGCGCACCATCACGCGCAGATCGCGGTGCGTGGCGGCGATCCAGCGCACGTCGACCTCGACCGCGTGCGATCCGCCGACGCGCTCGAACGTGCGCTCCTCGAGCACGCGGAGCAGCTTCGCCTGGAGCGAGAGGTGGAGCTCGCCCACCTCGTCGAGGAAGAACGTGCCCTTGTCGGCGAGCTCGATGCGGCCGCGGCGCTGCGCGTGCGCGCCGGTGAACGCGCCCTTCTCGTGGCCGAAGAGCTCGCTCTCGAGGAGGTGCTCCGTCAGCACGGCGCAGTTGATCGCGACGAACGGCTCGGCGGCGCGCGGGCTCTTCGCGTGGATGGCGCGCGCGGCGACCTCCTTGCCCGTGCCGCTCTCACCCTGGAGGAGCACGCTCGCGTTCGAGCGCGCGACGCGGCCGAGCGCGTCGATGACGGCGCGCATCGCCGGCGCGCCAAACGTGAGCTCCGGTCCAACGGCCCCGCCCGCGGGGACGCCGCTCGACGGCTCACCGAGCTCGGCTCGCCGCGCCAGCGCCGCGGCGACGAGGTCACGCACCTTCGCAGGGCTCTCGAGCGGCTTTTGCAGGTAGTCGAACGCGCCGAGCTTCATCGCCTCGACCGCGCTCGAGACGTCGCCGAACGCGGTCAGCACGATCACCTCGACGTCGGGCTGCTCGGTGCGCAGCGCCCGCACGACGGTCATCCCGTCCACGCCCGGCATGCGGAGGTCCGTGATCACGACGTCGAAGGGCTCCTCGCGAGCGCAACGCAGCGCCTCGGCGCCGTCCGGCGCTTGCACGACCTCGTGGCCGCTGCGCTCGAGCGACTCGGCGAGGAAGGCGCGGACGCCCTCCTCGTCGTCGACGACGAGGACGCGACCCGTCGGCGGCCGGGCGGCGGCGGATGGATCGGCAGGTGCAGAGGCGCGAGAGGCGCGAGGGCTCGACAAGGGCATCGATCCATCCCGGTCGAATG
>DASYCF010000188.1:0-1570 GCA_036500365.1 Byssovorax sp. | reverse complement strand
GCGCGGGTGCCCGGCGAGCGCAACGGCCCGCGCACGATCGACGTCGATCTCCTGTGGATCGAGGGCGAGCGCGTGCGCGACGGCGACCTCGAGGTGCCTCACCCGCGGCTCGCGAGCCGACCTTTCGCGGTGCAGCCCCTCGTCGACGTCGCGCCCGACGCGGCCGACCCCGAGACGGGCGCGCGCTACGCCGATCTGCCCGCGGCGCGCACGGCGATCGCGATCATCGACTGAGTCACGTCGCGGAGAGGACGCAGCGCTGGACCTGCTCGAGGCGGCCGTTCGGCGCCGCTGCGGCGAGGGCTTCGAGGGCGCGCGCGACGCTGGCCTCGCTCGCGCACGACGCGACGTCGACGAAGAGCCGACCCTCCTCGGGCCACGTGTGCACGGCGAGGTGCGACTCGCCGAGCACGGCGCACGCTGTGACCCCCTGCGGCGCGAAGCGGCGCGTGATGTCGCCGAGCTCGGTGAAGCCTCCGGCGGCGATGGCCGCGTGAACCGCGCCGCGCACGGCCGCCTCGTCGTCGAGCCACGCCCGCGGGACGCCCGACACGATGGCCAGCGCGACGTGCAGGATCACGGGGCGCCAACGTGCCGATCGAGGAACGCGAACGTGTCGGTCCAGCAGCGCCGCGCCTGCTCGCGCATGACGAGCGCGTGGAACGCGTGCACCTCGCCCGGGTAGTAGCGCGTCTCGCACGGGACGCCGAGCCGCTCGAGCGCGGCACCGAGGCGGCGCGTGTCGTCGAGCAGCGGATCCCGCGTGCCGACCGGCGCGAAGAACGCGGGCAGCGGGCGATCGGGCGCGCCGCCTCGCTCGAGCAGACACAGCGGGTCCGCGAGATCGATCGCCCCGGGCGACGAGAGGTCGGCCTGCTCGAGGTACGCCGACGACACCTCGGCGATCCGATCGCGGAGGAACGCGGGCAGCTTGCGCCGTCGCCCGAAGCGCGACGCCTCGGAGACCTGGAGCATGCCGCACGCGGCGACGACGGCGCGCGGCTGCGCGGCCTCGAACACGGCGCGCGCGAACGGCTCCGGGCGCGCGTAGCTCGACGCGACGGCGAGCGACGTGACGAGGTTGCCGCCCGCGGACTCGCCGGCGAGCACGAGCCGCGACGGATCGCCGCCGTACGACGCCGCATTCTCGACGACCCACGTGAGCGCGGCGCACGCGTCCTCGACCGCGGCGGGGAACGGGTGGGTCGGCGCGAGGCGATAGTTGATGTTGAACACGAGGTAGCCGCGCCGCGCGAACGCGAGGCCCATCACCCAGTGCGTGTCCTTGCTCAGGATGCGAAACCCGCCGCCGTGCACGTAGAGGACGACGGGCCACGGCGCCGTGCCCGCGGATGGGCGGTACACGTCGAGCCGGTGCTCGGGGCGGCCGTCGGGCAGGTAGGCGACGTCGCGCGTGACCTCGACCCCGTGACGGGCCGGCCGCGCGCGCGGGTGCATGCGCCCGACGGCGGAGAGCCCGCGGAAGAAGTTGTCGACGGCGAGCGCGCCGACCTTGCGCCGCAGGTCGACGAGGGCGCCTTCGCGCGAGGAGCTCGAGCCGATCACGCCG
>DASYCF010000187.1:0-1609 GCA_036500365.1 Byssovorax sp. | reverse complement strand
GCCGCCCACGAGACGGAGCTCCGCGGCCGCCTCGGCGTACCCCTCGCGCGGCGGCTCCTCGAGTCCGACGATCCGCGTGAGCGCCAGCGCGGCGTCGTGCGGCTCGGCGCCATCGGCACGACCGAGGCGATCGACGCGCTCGTCGAGGTGGTCGAGGGCAGCGGTCCCGTCGCGCACGACACCCGCGCGCGCCTCCTCGCCGTGCGCGTCCTCGCGCCGCACGCGCGCCGCGACGGCGTGCGCCAGCTGCTCCTCCGGGAGGCGATGGAGGCGAGCGGCTCCGAGGCGCGCGGCGCGCTGACGCCCCTCGCCGGGGTCGTCCGCGGGACGGCCGCGCTCGCGCTCGCGAAGAGCGGCGACAAGAAGGCGCTCGTCGGCCTCGCGTCGGCGGTGCTCCAGGGCGGCGCGCCCGCGGAGGCCGCGCTCGCCGCGCTCGCCGCGTACCCGCCGGCGTCGATCGAGCCGCTCCTCGAGAACCGACACCGGCTCACGCCGCAGCTCGCGACGATGCTCGCCGATCTCGGCGACGTGCGCGCGATCGAGCGGCTCCGCGTGGTCATCGCCGAGCCCGACGTCGGCGCGCGCGTGTCGGCGGCGGCGACGCTGGCGAGGCTCGGCGACGCGAGCGCCCTGCCGCTGGCGCGGGCGTGGCTCGCGACGAGCGATCCGCGCCTCCGCCGCGGCGCGGCCGAGGTGCTCGTCGCGCTCGAGGCGCCCGAGCAGGGCGCGGCCGTCGCCTCGCTCGTCGCGAACGACGCCACGCGGGACGTCGGCGTCCGCCTCGCGCTCGCTTCGCCCTCGCCCGCGGCCGGCGCCGCGCTCGCCAGGGTGCTCGGCGAGCTCCCCGAGCTGCAGCGCCCCGGGGTCGTCGCCGCGATGGGGCGGGCGGGCCCCGCGCTCGTGCCCTCGCTCGTCAAGCTCGTCGACGGCGAGGAGCTCGGCGTCTCGGCCGCGCTCGCGCTCGCGCGCATGCCCGGCGCCGAGGCGCGGGAGGCCCTCGAGCGGGGCCTCGTCTCCGCGAAATCGGGCGCAGCGCGGCGGCTCTTCGTGCGCGCGGGCCTCGTGCGCGCGATCGAGCTCGACGACGCGCCGGCCGGTCTCCGCGCCGTGGTCAAGGCGCTCGCCTCGGAGGGGCGCGCCGACGACGCGAGCCTCGGCGTATTCGGCCTCGTCGCGATCGGGGCCGCGTCGGCGTCGTCGGCGATCGAGCGCGCGTGCGGCGGGTCGCCCGAGCCGGGGAAGGCCTGCGCGCCGGAGCTCGTCGCGGCGGCGGCCCGCGGGGCGCTCGCGCGGGGCAGGTCGGCGGATCTCGACGCGTTCGCGGCGCTGCTCGACCCGGCCCGCGACCCACGCGTCGTGGCCGCCGCGGGCGTCGCGCTCCTCGCCGAGGACGGCGCCGCGCACGTCACCACCGCGGATCTCGTCGCTTGGACCGAGACGTCGGCGCCGCTCGCGCCCCTCGCCGCGCGCGCGCTCGCCGCTCGCGACACGCCCGCGCTCCGCTCGCGGATCAAGCGCCTCCTCGACGGCGGCGATCCGGTGGTGCGCGCGCACGTCGCGCTCGGCCTCGCCCGCAGCGCCGAGGCCGACGCCGTGACGCTCCTCGTGA
>DASYCF010000186.1:0-1513 GCA_036500365.1 Byssovorax sp. | reverse complement strand
GACGCGGTCGCGCACACGGCGGAGGCGTTCGGCGCGCGCGTCGAGCGGCACGGCGGGGGCGCCGTCGTCGCCGCGCTGTCGGGCCACGGCAACGCGGGCGACCAGGCGGCGCAGGCGGCGCGGTGCGCGCTCGCGATGCGCGCCGCGGCGCCGCGCCTCGCCGTGACCGTGACGACGGGCCGCGGCATCCTCGCCGACGACGCGCCGCTCTCGGGCGACGTCGTCGACCGCGCCCTGGCGCTGCTGCGCGCGCTCGACGCGACGGCGAGCGGGGTCATCGAGATCGACGACGTGACCGCCGCGCTCCTCGACGGGCGCTTCGAGGTCGCGCGGCGGACCGGTCGCCCTTACCTCCTGCGGGATCTCGGGGCGTTCGAGGGCGCGCGCACGCTCCTCGGCCGCGCCACGCCGTGCGTGGGCCGCGATCGAGAGCTCGCCGCGCTCGAGGCGGCCTACGCCGAGACGGTCGCGTCGAGCGTCGCGCGCGCCGTGCTGGTCACGGGTCCGCCGGGGGTCGGCAAGTCGCGCCTCCGCGCCGAGCTCGTGTCCCGCCTCGCGGCCGGCGGCGAGCCCATCGCGCCGTGGCTCGCGCGCGGGGAGCCCATCTCGGCGGCGACGCCGTTCGCCATGATCGCCGACGCGCTCCGACGCGTCGTCGGCGTGTTCGAGGCGGCGCCGCCCGAGGAGCAGCGCGCGCGCCTCGCCGACGTCCTGCGCCAGACGATGAACCCGCCCGACCGGCGCCGCGTCGGCGCCTTGCTCGGCGCGCTCCTGGGCCTCCCCGAGCCCGACGGGCCGAGCCCCGAGCTCGCCGCCGCGCGCGTGACCGAGGCGCGCTTCGCCGACGAGACCGAGCGCGCGTTCCTCGATTTCCTGGCCGCGAAGTGCGCCGAGCGCCCGCAGATCCTCGTGCTCGAGGACGTGCAGTGGGCCGACTGGCCGAGCGTTCACCTCGTCGAGGTCGCCCTGCGCGCGCTCGACTACCTGCCGCTATTCATGGTCGCGCTGGGCAGGCCCGCGGTGCGCGACGCGTTCCCACAGCTCTTCGCCGGCGTGCGCGTCGACGAGCTGCGCCTCGGCCCGCTGACGAAGCGCGCGTCGGAGGAGCTCGCGCGCGCCGTGCTCGGAGCGCGCGCGCGCCGCGAGATCGTCGAGCGCGTCGTCGAGCGCGCCGGCGGCAACGCGCTGTACCTCGAGGAGCTCCTCCGCGCCGTCGCGGAGGGACGCGGCGACGCGCTGCCCGACACGGTGCTCGCGATGATCGAGTCGCGCCTCGAGCGCCTCGAGCCCGACGCGCGCCACGTGCTCCGCGCCGCGAGCGTGTTCGGCCCGTCGTTCTGGGCCGGCGGCGTCGAGGCGCTCGTCGGTCGGCGGCTCGATCGCGCGGCCGTCGCGCGGCGCCTCGCGGATCTGTCGGCGATCGATCTCGTCGCCGTGCGCGACGCGTCGCGGTTCCCCGGCGAGGTCGAGTACACGTTCCGCCACGCGCTCGTCCGCGACGCCGCGTACGCGA
>DASYCF010000185.1:0-6628 GCA_036500365.1 Byssovorax sp. | reverse complement strand
CGCCTCGGTCGACGCGCGCGTGGCGCCGCGCTCGGGGCGGCGCCGCTACGTGGACCGTCGACCTCTAACGGTCGCGGCGCGCGGGGCCCCGTCCGCCCTGGTGGGGCAGGGCCGGCGTGCACCGGCGGGGCAGGTCGAGCGCTCGCTCCACATGTGCGGCGGAGCCTAGCACGGCCGGCGCCGCGCCCGTCGCGGCTCCCGACGCGTCGCTCGGGTAGGCGACGGCCGCGTCCGCGAGTAGGTTGCGCGCCCTCGCCCACGGGCGCGACGCGCCGTCGCCTGAACGTCCGGACGCGCCGCGGCAACTCTCTCCGGAGCGAGGCCAGGTATCCGCATGATCATCGTCGGCTTGTCCCCCATCCTGCACGAGAGCTCGGTCGGCATCCTGGTCGACGGGAAGATCGTCGCCGCCGCGGCCGAGGAGCGGTTCTCGCGCGTCAAGAACCAGGGCGGCTTTCCGCACCGCGCCCTCGACTACTGCCTGACGAAGGCCGGCGTCCGCCCGTCGGACGTCGATCACGTCGCCTACGCGGCGCTCCCGTTCGCGGTCGAGCGGAAGCGCGATGTCATCGGCTACGCGAAGAACCTCGCGTACGTCGCGACCTCTCCCGATTTCGCCGTGCGCAAGCTCGCCCACGTCGCGAACTACACGCGCACGCTCTTCTCGATGATGGAGATGGCGTCGTGGGGCAAGAGCGAGCGCCAGATGCTCGCGGGCCTCGCGGCGTCCGGTCTCGACAAGAAGATCGTCTTCGTCGACCACCACCGTGCGCACTGCGCCAGCGCCTACTACGCCTCGGGCTTCGAGCGCGCGCTGGTCGTCTCGCTCGACGGCTACGGCAGCGGCCAGGCGGGCTCGTTCTACCTCGGCGAGGGCGGCAAGCTGCGCCTGCTCTCGCCGATCCCGTACCCGCACTCGCTCGGTACGTTCTACCGGCGCGTCACGCAAGCGCTCGGTTTCAAGCCGAACCGGCACGAGGGCAAGATCGTCGGGCTCGCCGCGTTCGGCGATCCGAACCGCCTCTACAACGAGGTATGCGCGCGCTTCGACCTCGAGCACCCGGACTACTTCCGCTACAAGTCCGCGCAGGATCCGTTCTTCGAGCGCCACCTCGTCGACCGCTACCCGCGCGAGGACGTCGCCGCCGCGTACCAGCGCGTGCTCGAGGACGTCGCGACGAACTACATCCAGCGCTGGCTCAAGAAGACCGGCGCGCGCAAGGTCGCGTGCGCGGGCGGCGTCTTCGCCAACGTGAAGATGAACCAGCGCGTGATGGAGCTGCCGGAGGTCGACGAGATGTTCGTCTTCCCCGCGATGGGCGACGGCGGCGTCGGCACCGGCGCGGCGATGGCGCTGCACGCGGATCTCGTGGGCGCGATGCCGGAGCGCCTCCACGACGTCTACCTCGGCCCGTCGTACTCGGACGCCGAGGTCGAGCGAGCCCTCCAGGCTTCGGGCCTCGCGTACACGCGCCCGGGGGACATCTCCGGCGCGATCGCCGATCAGCTCGTCGCGAACAAGGTCGTCGCGCACTTCAACGGAGCGATGGAGTTCGGGCCGCGCGCGCTCGGAAACCGCTCTATCCTCTACCCCGCGACCGAGCCGAGCGTGAACAAGTGGCTGAACGACCGCTTGAAGCGCACGGAGTTCATGCCCTTTGCGCCCATCTCGCTCGCAGAGCACGCCGACGCGCTCTACACGAACGTCGGTCGCGTGCGCCACGCGTGCGAGTTCATGACGGTCACGACCGACTGCACCGAGCAGATGCGCCGCCAGTCGCCCGCCGCCGTGCACATCGACGGGACGGCGCGCCCGCAGCTCGTGCGGAAGGACGTGAACCCCGAGGTCTACGCGATCCTCGAGAAATACCACGCGCGCTCCGGCATCCCGACGCTCATCAACACGAGCTACAACATGCACGAGGAGCCGATCGTGTGCTCCCCGGAGGACGCGATCCGCGCCTACAACGACGGCGCGCTCGAGGTGCTCGCGGTCGGCCCGTTCCTCGTCACGCAAGGAGCGCCGCCGGCGTGACGGGCGCGCGGGCGCACGCTCGGGCGAGCTGGTAGCCTCGGCGCACGATGCCCGAGCAAGGCCCCGCGCTCCCGCCCGGCTCGGCCGACGTCGCGCGCTGGGCCCGCGATCGCAAGCTCGCGTACGACCCGCGGCCCGATGAGGCGTGGTTTCGCGGCTGGGAGCCGCATGACACCATCGCCCCGCCGACGCGCTTCTACAACGCGTGCACCTGGAAGGCCGACGTCGGCCACGCCGTGCTCGTCGAGCCCTGGTACGCGGCCGAGGACGAGGAGCCGCTCGAGCGCGCGCTGCTGGCGTTCGCGTCGCACCCGGGCCTCAAGCGGCGCGCGGCGATGCGCGTCGGCGAGCACTTCCTGACGCGCGTCGCCTTCCTCGAGAGCGCGCCGCCGCCCACGGTGCGCGTCGGCGACGAGCTTTGGGACGAGCACGCGACGACCTTCGCCGCGAGCGCGAGCGAGGCCGACGCGGCGTTCCACCCGCGCGTGCGCAAGCTCCTCTCCGGCTGGGGCTTCCGCGGTCAGCTCGAGATCCGGCCCGGAGGGTTGGTGTTGTTCTTCGCCGGCTACAAGCCGACCGCGCTCGACTACGACCGCCTCTTCTGGACCGTGCGCCAGCTCGTCGACAAGGCGGCCCACCCGCGGTGAGGCAGCGGGGCCGCGAGCGCGCTCAGTCCTCGAAGCGGTCTTGCAAGAACTGCTTGGCGAAGGCCTCGGGCACCGGCTTCGCCTTCAAGGGCGCGGTGACGCCGCTCATGATTCGCCCGCGCAACACCTCGACCGGGACGGGCGGCGTGAGCTCGTAGCGGAAGCCGCCCTTCTCCATCTTCAGCGTGAGCGACTTGTGCTGCCAGGCAACCTGGCGGCCATAGCCGAGCTCGATGACGCCCTTCGCCTCGTGATTGCGGTGCTTCAAGAGGAAGTCGCCGAGGCGCACGGACTCGTGGTTGAAGAGGCGATGACAGCCGTGGCTCGAGCCATGATGAATGGAGTCGTAGCTGACCGAGCCGTGCGTGCCGACGCCCTCGTCCTGGAGCACCGTGTCGCCCGTTCGCTGGTGCGCCTCGCGCAGGTGGACGAGCTTGACCAGGCCGAAGGCCGACGCGTAGCTCGGACCGAACAGATCGGTGTTGAGCACGTACGAGTCGTTGTAGCGCGCGCGCACGATCTCGCGCTTCGGCGCGTTCTCGGGCGGGATCCACACCGGCGACGCGATGAGATCGCGCCAGATGCGCGGGCCCGCGGGCGACTCCTTGTAGACCATCATCACCTCGCGCGGGTGCGTGCGCTCGGCCTTCCAGCCGCCGATGGTCGTCGGCCAGCGCATGAGGGCGACGTCCTTGTCGCCGATGCGCGCGAGCAGGGTGATCGACGGGCGGTGCTCGACGCTCGGCAGCTTGAGGGCGCCCTGCTTCGTCCAGGGGAAGTCGTAGTACACGTCGCCGCGGTCGATGACGGCGCGGAGATCCATGTGCTTGCCGTCGTAGCTCGGCGCGTCGGGCAGGCGGACGGCGACGCGCATCGACGCGAGGTCGCTCGCGTGGGCCTCGAAGAACGCGCGCGCCTCGGCCGGGCCCGTCCACCCGAGCGCGCGCGCCGCCGCCTCGGTCGCGGGCGAGACGAGATCGGGCGCGCCGATGTCGAGCGGGTCCTCGCGCCAGGTGCGGAACGCCTCGGCGTCGAGCTGCCTGCCGAGGACGAGCCCGCGCTCGTTCCGCGCCGAGCCGTCCTCGATGAGGCCCGTCGCGTCGACCACGCGCTCGCGCAGCGCGCGCAGCACACCGCGGTAGTCGAGCTCCCGCGAGTCGGTCGACAGCGTGGCCAGCGTCTCCTGATCGAGCTCCCACGAGACGATCATGTGCTTGCGCTGATACGCCTTGATCGCCTCGGCCGTGGCGTAGTCCACGATGCCCTCGGGCGCCTTCGCCTTCAAGAGGCGCTCGCACTTGAGGTGCTCTTGCGTGCGCATGATCGCGGAGATGCGCCCGTGCACGCGCTGGTACGCCGCATATTTCGAGGCGAAGATGCGGTCGTGCTTCAGCGCGTCGATCGAGTCGAGCCTCTGCCGCGCGCGCTCGGCGTCGAGCGACGTGCGCAGGGTCTTCGCGTACGCGACGTCGCTCTGCTGCTTGTCGCGCGCGCGCCACGGGTCGATCGCGCCCGTCACGGCGAGGAGCGGCTCGTTGTCGATCGCCTGGTTGCACGCGTGCCGCTCGTCGTCGGCGAGGCGCTTCGCCAGCACGTCGAAGTCGGGGAAGATGCCGTAGAGCTCGAGGTACTTGTCGTCCTTGGCGCGGTCGAACTCGGGGCCGTCGCCGAACTGCTCGGCCTCGAGCGCGATCAGGGTGTCTCGATACGGCTGCTTGCCCTTCGCGCCGAGCGCGGCGTCGTCGTCGAAGATCGCGGGCGTCCACGCGTCGCCCAGGTCGAGCACGGTGAGGCCCTGCTTCGCGGCGTCGTCGCTGCACACGGTGCCTACGACGCGGCCCGCGTCGTACACCGTCGCTGGCTCGGCGCAGCCGTCTCGCGCGCTCACCTCCGCGGCGCGAGGCGTGGCCGAGGGCGCCGCTTGCACGGCGACCGAGTTGCCCTGCACGCTCGACGCGGGCAGAGGCGTCTCCGGCGAGGCCCGTTTGCACGAGACCAGAGCGAGGAGGGCCAAGCCCGTTGCGAGCGCGCGTGCGGAGCTACTTCCCGCGTACTTCACGGCTTTCATGAAGCGTGACGCCCCACGCCACAATCGGCAACTTGCCTGCGACGAATTGTGTGTGCGAGCACGGCTCCGGCGACATAGAAAGCACCCATGCCCCGCATCCTGGTCGTCGAGGACGAGCCTGCCATCGCGGAGTCGATCTCGTACTCGCTCGCGCGCGACGGCTTCTCCGTCACGATCTCGCCGACGCTCGCCGACGCGGAGCGCGAGCTCGCCGGCGCCGACCTCGTCGTGCTCGACCTCATGCTCCCCGACGGCAGCGGCTTCGATCTCATAGGGCTCATCCGCCGCCAGCAGCAGGCGACCGCCGTCATCGTCCTGTCGAGCCGCGATGGAGAGGCCGATCGCGTCGCCGCGCTCGAGACCGGCGCCGACGACTACGTGACCAAGCCGTTCTCCCCGCGCGAGATCGTCGCGCGGGTCCGCGCCGTGCTCCGCCGCGCCGCCGCGCCCGCGTCCGTGTCGACGCCCGAGCACGCGCTCCCCCTCACGCTCGACGAGGCGACGCGCCGCGCCGCGGTGAACGGCAACGCGCTCGAGCTCACGCGCGTCGAGTTCGACCTCCTCGCGTGCCTTCTCGGCGCGCCGGGCCGCGTCTTCACGCGCGCCCAGCTCATCGACCGCGTGTGGGGCGACGGCTTCGCGATCACCGACCGCACGATCGACTCCCACGTGAAGGGCCTGCGCCGCAAGGTCGTCGAGGCGGGCGGCGACGCGGGCCTCGTCGAGACGGTGCGCGGCGTCGGCTACCGCGTCACCGATCGACCGAGCCCGCGCGGCGGCGACGCGCCGTGACGCGCCTCCTCGTCACGTCGGCCGCGGCGATCTTCCTCATCCTGTTCGTCGCGTTCGTCGCGTCGCGCCTCGTGCGCTCGCGCACGGCCGGGCTCAGCATCCGCATGCAGTTCTTCCTCGCGCTCGCGGGGATCGTCGGCGCCTTCGCGCTCGGCCTCGGCCTGCTGGTGCTCGATCGGCTCGAGGCGCGCACCACGCTCATCGCCGAGGGCGCCGCGCGCGACGAGGCGGAGGCCATCGCGGCCCTCGTCGCGTCCGAGGTCGACGCGCGCGGCGCCACGCTCGACGAGGTCGCGAAGAAGTACGCGGCGCCGCACGATGACGGCCCCGGCGGCGCCGAGGATCCGCGGGCGAAGCGCGGCCTCGCGCTGCTCGACCCCTCGGGCGCCGCCGTGTTCGCGACCGGCCTCGCGCCCGACGAGCCGGGCACGGTGTTCGTCGTCGCGCCGATCGTCGCGCGCGGCCGCACGCTCGGCAGCGCGCGCGTCGTGAAGCCGACGCTGGTCGTGCGGCGCATCGTCGAGGACTTCGCGCCGTTCGTGCTCGTCGTCAGCCTCGTCCTCGGGCTCGCCGCCGCCGTCGCCGCCGACCTCGCGGGTCGCACGATCGCCGGGCCGATCGAGGCGTTGACCGAGTTCGCGGCCGCCGTCAGCGAAGGCGAGCGCCGCGCCGTGCCCGCGCTCGTACACGGCCGCGAGGTGCAGCGCCTCACGCGCGCGATCGACTCGATGCGGCGGCAAATCGAGGGTCGCCCGTTCGTCGAGACGTTCGCCGCCGATCTCTCGCACGAGCTCAAGAACCCCGTGGCCGCCATCCGCGCGAGCGCCGAGGTGCTCGCCGACGGCGCGCTCGAAGAGCCTGAAGAGGCCGCGCGCTTCGTCGGTCGAATCCAGGAGGCGACGACGCGCATCGAGGCGCTCCTCGGCGACCTGCTGAGCCTCGCGCGCATCGAGGCGCGCGGCGTCGAGGACGCGCGCCTGATCGACGTCGGCGATCTCGTCGTCGACGCGGTGGCGCGCGCGAAGGATCGCGGCGCGCCCGCCGAGCTCCGCGCCGACAGCGACGGCGGGGCCGAGGTGCGCGGCG
>DASYCF010000184.1:0-2353 GCA_036500365.1 Byssovorax sp. | reverse complement strand
TGCTCGCGGGGCGCATCGGCGGCGGTCCCTCGCACGGCAGCGACCTCGGCGAGCTCGGTGCGGCGCCGGGGCTCCTGTTCGACGCGAGCACGATCCGCCTCTTGCCCGACGCGTCGCTCGAGCTCCGTCCCATGCGCGCGCCGGACGTCGGCGATGTCGACGCGGGGCGGTGAGCGTCACGCGCGCGCGGGGATGACGACGCGGAACGTCGCGCCCCTGCCCTCCTCGCTGAGCACGTCGAGGCCGAAGCCGTGGTCGTCGCACACGCGCTTCACGACGGCGAGGCCGATGCCGACGCCGTGCACGCGCGTCGTGTAGAACGCGTCGAACAGCCGATCGCGCTGGCTCTCGGGGATGCCGGAGCCGGCGTCGACGACGTCGAGCTCGACCCGGTCGTCGCGCGCGGTGATCGCGACGCGCACCTCGGCGCCCGCGGGGCTCGCCTGGATCGCGTTGCGCACCAGGTTCCAGATGACCTGCCGGAGTTGAGCCGCGTCGGCGACGACGCCGAGCGACGCGGGGCCCTCGTACACGACGTTCACGTCGGCGCCGCGTCCGGACTTGGCCGCGAGGAGCACGACGTCGCGCGCCGTCGCGGCCACGTCGAGCGGCGCGAGCGCCAGCGGGCGCGGGCGCGTGAGGTCGAGCATGTCGGTCACGAGGTCGTCGAGGCGAGCCGCCTCGCGCACGACGATCTCGCAGAGCTCGCGATCCTCGGCCGTGAGCTCGGGGCTCGCCCGGAGGAGCTCGATCGAGCCGGCGATGGCGCCGAGCGGGTTGCGGATCTCGTGCGCGAGCCCGCCCGCGACGCGCCCCAGCATGGCGAGGCGCTCGGCCTCCGCGGCGCGCGCGGTCGCCAGCTCGAGCCGCCCGCCGGTGAGGCGCAGCCGCTCGGCCAGGTAACCCGAGAGCGCGGTGACGACGGCGATGGCGACGCCGTTCGTGAGCAGCGGGTACGCGACCTCGGACCAGCCGGTCGCGTACGGCTCGAACGGCTGATCCATCGGCGGGCCGATCACGTGCGTGGCGAAGGCCGCGCAGAGGCACGTGAACATCGCGAGGCCGCTCGCGGCCGCGACGAGCCCGCCACGCAGCCCGAGGAGGATCGCGCCCGAGAGCGTCGTCAGGCCGTAGAGCGACGTCGCGCCGCTCGTCGCGCCGCCGGTGATGTACGCGATCGCCGTCCACGCCAGCTGATCGGTGACGAGCTGCAGGTACGACGCCGCGGCGAGCCCGCGGCCGCGGCGCAGCACGATCGCGTAGAGCCCGGCGACGAAGTAGGCCGCTGCGACCGTACAGAGCGCCACCTGGCTCGAGAAGCCGCCCGACTCGATGCCACCCGGGTAGAGCGCGAGCGTGACGGCGAGGAAGGCCGTGAGGACGAGCAGCCGCAGCGCGGTGAGCCACGTGAGCCGCTGCGCGAGGCGCCCGTCGCGCAGGTCGTCGGGTGCCTCGGCGCGCACGCGCGGCTACTCGGTCTTGATCTTGCCGGCGAGGTCGAAGATGGGGAGGTACATCGCGACGAGGACCGTGCCGACCATCGCGCCGACGATGACCATCAGGATCGGCTCGAGCAGCGAGGTGAGCGCGGCGACGGCGACGTCGACCTCGTCCTCGTAGAAGTCGGCGATCTTGTTGAGCATGGTGTCGAGCGCGCCTGTCTGCTCGCCGACGGCGATCATCTGCACGACCATGCCGGGGAAGACGGTGAGCTCGCCCAGCGGCTCCGCCATGTTCTTGCCCTCGGAGATGCGGGCGCGCGTGAACATGAGGCCCTCCTCGACGATGACGTTGCCCGCCGTCTTCGCGACGATGTCGAGCGCGTCGAGGATGGCGACGCCCGACGCGAGCAGCGTGCCGAGCGTGCGCGCGAAGCGCGCGACGGCGATCTTCTGCATGACCGGCCCCACGATGGGCACGCGCAGGATGAGCTTGTGGAAGAACCGCTTCCCCTTCGGCGAGCGGTACAGGTAGACGAGGCCGACGGACCCGCCGATGCCGACGGCGGCGATCAGCGGCAGCCACTTCACGAAGCCCTTCGAGATCGCGATGACGACCTTCGTCAGCGTCGGCAGCGCGTCCTTCGCGCCGAAGTCGGCGAACATGCCCTCGAACGCCGGGATGACGAACGTCATCAGCACGATCATGATGCCGATCATGATGACGATGACGGCGCTCGGGTACGCGAGGGCGCCGCGCACCTGGCGGCCGAGCTTCACGCGCTTCTCGATGTAGACGGCGAGGCGGTTCAGGATCGCGTCGAGGATGCCGCCGATCTCGCCGGCCTGGACGAGGTTCGTGAACAGGTCGTCGAAGATCTTCGGGTGGCGGCGCAGCGCGTCGCTGAACGTCG
>DASYCF010000183.1:0-3501 GCA_036500365.1 Byssovorax sp. | reverse complement strand
GCCGCGGCGCCGGACGCCGCGACCTCGGCCTCGTAGCCGCGATCGACGAGGCCGTCGGCGATCATCTCGGCCATCGCGGGCGCGTCGTCGACGACGAGCACGCGCGCCGGCGCCTCGCGCGCCGCGGTCACGAGGCGGCCTCGTCGCGCGCGGGCACGCCGATCGCGGCGCGCGTACCGCGCCCGTCCGCGGCCGCGATGACGAGCTCGCCGCGGTGGAGCTTCACGATCTCGCTCGCGATGGCGAGGCCGATGCCCGTGCCCTGGCCGGCGGGCTTCGTCGTGAAGAACGGCTCGGTCGCGCGCGCCGCGGCGTCGTCCGTGATGCCCTCGCCGTCGTCGATCACCTCGAACACGATGCGCCCGCCCTCCTGCGAGGCGCGCGCGTCGACGCGGCCGCCGCGCGGAGAGGCCTCGCACGCGTTGAGGAGGAGGTTCACGATCGCCTGCTCGAGCATCGCAGCGTCGCCGTGGATCGCGTGGAGGGTCGGCGCGACCTCGACCTGGATCGCGACGCGCGCGGCCGCGAAGCGGTGCTCGCACAGCGCGACCGCGGCGCGCAGCGCGTCGCCTGGATCGAGGGCGCCGAGGACGGGATCGGCGCCGCGCGCGAGGTCGAGGAAGCCGCGGACGACGCGGCGGATGCGCTCGGCCTGCTCGGCGATCGCCGCGACCGCGCGCGCGGACCGTTCGTCGTCGGCGACGCGCTGCGCGAGCTGCTCGGCGCGTCCGGCGATCACGCCGAGCGGCGTGCCGACCTCGTGGGCGATGCCCATGGCGAGCGTGCCGAGCACGGCGGCGCGGTCGGCGGCGGCGAGGCGCGCGTCGCGCTCGCGCTGCGCGGCGGCGAGGTCGAGATCCCGCGCGAGGTCGAGCTCGCGGCGCTGCCTGCGCAGGGCGATCACGCCGGCGCCGATGGCGAGCGCGACCGCTAGCGCCACCGACGACACGAGGCGAGCGCGCGCCCGCGCCTCACGGTCTCGCTCGCGCTCGGCGCTCTCGACGACGGCGATCGCGAACACGCCGGCGCTCCCCGCGTCGACCGCGGCGAGGCCCGCCGCCGCGCGCCGCGGGCTGAGGCCGAGGGCGGCCGCGTCCGAGCGCTCGAGCCACGTCGATCGATCGCCCCGCGCGAACGCCGCGTCGAGCGGCGCGCTGCGGAACTTCGCGCCGTCGATGCCGACGAACGCGCTCGCGCCGGGCGCGCGAAGCAGCACGCGCGCGTGCCCGGGCCGCTCGAGCCTCACCGCGCCCGCGAGCAGAGCACGCGCGTCGCCGTCGCCCTGCGCTGCGCCGCCGAGCCGCGCCTCGACCTCGCTCGCGACGCCGGCGGCTTGCACGCGCTGCTCCCCCGCGAAGTCGTCGAGCGCGGCGACCGCCTCGCGCGACTCGTCCCAGTACGCGAGCCCTGCGAGCGCGGCGGTTGCAGCGAGGAGGGTCCCCACGAGCGCCCGCGTGGACGTCGTTCGCCGTCCGCTCGGGTTCGACATCGGCGACGGCAGCGTGCCACCGCCGTCACCTCGGCGCGAGCGCCGCGTCCGTCGATGATCTGGCGGAGGCCGCGGCGCTCGAGTATGCTCTTGAATGTGAAAGTCAACTTCTTGAAGGGCGCTGCGGCACCGCTCGCAGCTGCCGCGCTGGCGCTCGCGGTGATGGGTCCCGCGCGCGCCTTCGCCGACGAGGGAGACAGCGCCGAGCTCGAGGCCCATCGCCTCGTGCACATCCTCGGCTACACCGCGGGCGACTACGCCGGCGCGGTCGAGGGCGGCAAGATCAAGAGCGAGAGCGAGTACGAGGAGCAGCTCGCCCTCCTCGCCGACGCGAACAAGATCGCCGCGAAGCTCGAGTCCGCGGGCGAGGCGAAGGGCGCCGACATCACGAAGGGCGTCGCCGAGGTGGCCGCGCTCGTGCGCGACAAGAGGCCCGAAGCAGACGTGCAGGCCGCGGTGTCGGCGGTGCGCGCGCGCGTGTCGACCGCGTTCAAGCTCAGCGACGCGCCGTCGTCGCCGCCGGATCTCGCGCGCGGCAAGGCGATCTTCGCCGAGAGCTGCGCCACGTGCCACGGCGCGACGGGCAAGGCCGACACGGCGCGCGCGGCGTCGCTGAACCCGCACCCGGCGAACTTCTTCGACGAGAAGGTCTCGGACCCGCTCTCGCCCGGCCGCGTCGAGGGCACCGTGCGCTTCGGCATCAACGGCACCGCGATGGCGCCGATGGGCCTGTCCGACGCCGATCGGTGGGCCGTCGCGTTCTACGTGATGGGCCTCCGCTACGAGGGCGCCGAGCTCGCCGAGCCGCCCGCGTACACGGTCGCCGAGCTGGCCGTGCGCTCCGACGCCGAGCTCGCGTCGGAGCTCGCGGCGTCGGGCGTGCCCGAGCGATCGCGCGCCGGCATGATCGCGTCGCTGCGACGCCGCGCGCCGTTCGAGTCGCGCGAAGGCAAGCCCCTCGCGAGCGCGCGCGTCGGCATCGATCGCGCGCGGGCGGCGCTCCGTCGTCACGATCGCGCCGCCGCGAAGGCCGCGCTGTTCGACGCGTACCTCGACGGCGTCGAGCCGCAGGAGGGCGCGCTGAAGGCGGTCGACTCCGGCCTCGTCACCGACATCGAGAAGGCGTTCGTGCTCGCGAACGCGGGCCTCCAGCACGGCGCGAGCGACGCCGAGGTCGACGCGTCGCTCGCGACGCTGCTCGCTCACGTCGGCCGCGCGGAGATCGCGCTCGCGCCCGGGTCGAAGCCGAGCTTCGTCGGCACCGCGATCTCGAGCGCCGGCATCCTCTTGCGTGAGGGCGTCGAGGCGGCGCTGCTCGTCGCCGCGCTGCTCGGCGTCGCGACGCAGGCCGGCCTCGCCGCGCGCAAGCGCTACGTGCACATCGGCTGGGTGAGCGCGCTCGCGCTCGGCGTCGTCACGTGGTTCTTCGCGACGCGCCTCGTCGCGATCAGCGGCGCGAGCCGCGAGAAGATCGAGGGCGTGACGGCGCTCGTCGCGACGTGCGTGCTCTTCTACGTGAGCTACTCGCTCCTCGCGAAGCAGGAGGTCGCGCGGTGGCTGCGCTTCTTGCGCGCGCAGGTCACGCCGCGGCGCGCGGCGCTCTCGCTCTTCGGCGTCGCGTTCGTCGCGGCTTACCGCGAGGCGTTCGAGACCATCCTCTTCTATCAAGCGCTGCTCGCGTCGAACGCCGACAAGGTCGCCGCGCTCGTCGGCGCTGCCTCGGGCGCGGTCGTGCTCGCGGCCGTCGTGTGGACGTACTCGCGCGCGGGTCGGTTCGCGCCGCCGCAGGTGTTCTTCCGCGTCTCGAGCGTGCTGCTGTATGCGCTCGCCGTCGTCTTCGCGGGGCAGGGCGTCGCCGCCCTCCAGCTCACCGGGACGCTGCCCGCGCACCCGCTGCCCGTGCCGACGATCGACGTGATCGGGCTCCACGCGACGGTCGAGACGTGCGCCGCGCAGCTGCTCCTGATCGGGCTCGCGGTCGCCGGTCGGATCATGCAGACGAAGGCCACGAC
>DASYCF010000182.1:0-1803 GCA_036500365.1 Byssovorax sp. | reverse complement strand
GCGCGTCGACGCACGCGGTCCACGCCTGCGTCAGGCCGAGCTCTCCGGCGTGCTCGGTCTTCGACGTCGTGCCTGCCGCCGCCTCGAGCGCGCGCCTCGCGTCGTCGAGCCGACCTGCGCCGAGCGCCACCTGGGCGAGCTCGCCCTGGGCGGCGGACTTCGCCTCGGCGTCGGTGAGCGTCGCGTCGAGCCGTCGCAGCTCGTCGCACGCGCGCGCCGAGCCCTCGTCGTCGCCGCGCGCGCGGAGCGTCCGCGAGAGGCCCGCGAGCGAGATGACGAGGCCGCGCGTGTCGCCGAACTCGCGGCGCATCGAGATGACCTGCTCGCGCGTCGCGAGCGAGCCCGCGAGGTCGCCCGCGTCGAGCTCCACGTTCGCGAGGTTGTCGCGGGCCTGCAGCGTGTCGTAGCTCGCCGAGATCGACTCGTGCAGCGCGATCGACTCACGGAAGAGCGCGCTCGCGCCGGCGAAGTCGCGCTCGGAGTGCCGCACGATCGCGAGGTTCGACAGGAGGGTCGCCGTGCGCTCGTCCGAGCCGACGCCGCGCGTGATCGCGAGGCCCGCCTCGAGGCTCTTCGTGGCGAGCGCGGCGTCGCCGCGGAAGAACTGGTACTTCGCGACGCGGTTCCACGCCATCGCCTCCCCGACGCGGTCGCCGGCGTCGTGGAACATCGCCTCGGCGCGCTTCGCGAGCTCGGTGGCCTTGTCGGTGTGCGCCAGCGAGTCCTCGGCGATGCTCTGCTGTGTGAGCGCCTGCGCGACGAGGTGCGGCCGTCCGAGCTCGGTCGCCTTCTTCTCCGCGGCGCGCGCGACCTCGAGCTGGCGGCCGGCCTCGCCGCGCCGCGAGACGAGGTCGGCGTCGGCGAGATCGATCCGCGGATCGAGGCCGTCCGGCGGAGGCAGCTTGCGGAGCTCGTCGATCGTCGCGCCGGCCTCCTTGAGCTTCGCGCCCTTGAGCTCCGCGGTCGCGAGCCGGAGGCCGTACTCGAGGTTGTCGGGGAAGAAGGTCCACAGCGCGCGATCGATCTCGACGGCGCGGTCCCACTGGTTCGCGCTCTCGCGGTAGAGGCCCTCGAGCGACAGGCGGAGCTCGCGCGTGAGCCCGGACGCGAGCTGGAAGGCGCGCTCGGCCTCGGCGCGTCCGCGGCGCTGCTCGCCGAGCTGGAGGTAGGCGGCGGCGAGCGACGCGTGCGCGAGCGGCGCGTTCGGCTCGAGCCCGGTCGCCTCGACGAGCTCGGAGCGCGCGGCGACCGACTCGAACGCGCGGAGGTGCGCCGTCCCGCGCGCGAAGCTCTCGGCGGCGTCGAGGCGAGACGGGTACGCGGCGGCGAGGGCGGCGATGTCGGCCGGCGGCGCGGGCGGCGCGCCGATCTCGGAGCGCAGGCGCTCGCTCGCGCGTGCGGCCGCGTCGAGCAGCCGTCCGCCGTCGACGGTCTCCGACCACGCGGCGATGCGCTTGCCGGTGTCGACGCGGAACAGCGCGAGGTCGAGCGTCAACAAGCCGGCGAGGCCATCTCCGATCGCGCACGTGCCGGTGAGCGCGTAGTCCGCGCCGCCGCGATCGCGCGCGGCCGCGATCAGCGTCTTGTCGTCGCGCCCGGCTGCCGCGAGGCGCGCCGTCGCGTCGCCGGGGGTCGCGCGCACGTGCTCGCCGACCGCCAGATCGGAGCGCATCGCGTCGGCGACCGCGGTGCCGATCCAGCGGGCGCGGTCGTCGTCCTTCCGCGGCGCGAGATCGAACACGGCGACGACCGGCCGCGCGCCGCGCGGCATGGGCAGCGCCTTCGCGGTGCCGCGCAAGGCGA
>DASYCF010000181.1:0-1590 GCA_036500365.1 Byssovorax sp. | reverse complement strand
CGTCCTGGACGTTGCTCGGCGCGTTGTTCGGGGCGTGCGAGCGCCGCAGCGTCGCGTCCTCGCGCACGCGCGAGATCGCGCGGTCGCCCGTCGAGTCCTCCTCCTCGAGCAGCTCCGCCTCGACGGTCTCGAGCACGCCGGGATGCAGCGGCGTCTCGATCGACTCCGACGACGCCGTCCCGAGCGCCTGCTCGAGCCCCATCTCCTGGCGCAGCGACGGCGGGAGCGACGGCAGCGGATCGACCGACGGCGTCGGCGGCCGCAGCCGAGGGTCGACGATCACGCGCGGGCTGTGGCGCGCACCGGCGAGCGGAGGAACCGCGATCGGATCCTCCGGCTCCGGCCGCGGCTGGCTCGGCGGCGCGCGGTTCGACACCAGCCGCGTCGCCTCCCACGACGGTCGGTTCGGGATCTCGTCGGCCGGATCCGGCTCGGGCGCGCGCGCCGCCTGGCGCCCGCGCATCAGGCCGAGCGGCCCGTTCTCGTCGTACGCGACCGTCTCGGCGTCGTCCTCCTCCGACGGGGCGCGCGGCCGCCGCGACGCCGCGATCAGCGTGTTGCCGTCCATCTCGCTCGCCCGGCGCGGGCGCACGAGCGGCTTGGGCGTCTCGGCCTCGCTCGGCCGCCGGCGCGCCGTCGGGCCCTCCTCCGGCGCGGGCGTCACCGGCCGCCTCGGCGTCGCGATGGACGACGGCAGCAGGGACGCGGTCTGCGACGTGCCGCCCTGCGTGCCGCCGTCGCCGCCGACCGTGCCCGGACCCGCCGCCGTCCCGGGGCCGTCGTGGGTGCCGCCGCGCTCGCCGTCGCCGCCGAGCGACGGTTGCTCGCCGGTGTCGGTGCGGCTGACGCGCGTGCGCAGCCAGCTCGCGAGCTGCATCGCCGTCGCGATCTCCGGCGCCGTCTTCATGAACCCCTCGAGCGCGGTCGCGAAGTCCGCCGCGGTCGCGCGCTTCTCGCGCTTGGTCTCGAGCGCCCACCCGATCGCCTTCGCGAGCGCCGGCGGCGTGTCCGGCGCCGCCGACTCGATCGGCTCGAGCTTGCCGTCGCGGATCGCGCGCATCGCCTCGACGGTGTCGCCGCGCCCGACGATCGTCTTGCCTGCGAGCAGCTCCCACAAGCAGATCGCGAGCGAGAACACGTCGCTGCGGCCGTCGAGCGGCGCCGCGACGGTCTGCTCGGGCGACATGTACGCGTACTTGCCCTTCACCTGGCCGGGGTTCGTCAGCTGGTCGGACAGCGCCGCGGCCTTCGCGATGCCGAAGTCGCACAGCTTGACGACGCCGTCGAACGACACCATGAGGTTCGCCGGCGACACGTCGCGGTGCACGAGCGCCAGCGGCTTGCCGTTCGGCCCGCGCAGCTCGTGGGCGTAGTGCAGCGCGGCGGCGGCGTCGGCGCCGAGGCGCGCGACCAGCGTCGGTGGCAGGCGCTCGCGCTTGGGGTTCCCGCGCTCGGCGAGCTTGAACAGCTGCCCGGCGTGGACCCCGTCGACGTATTCCATCGCGATGAAGTAGTCGTTGTCGACCTTTCCGAAGTCGTAGATGTGGACGATGTTCGGGTGCGTGAGCTGCGCGGCGAGCTTGGCCTCGC
>DASYCF010000180.1:0-10582 GCA_036500365.1 Byssovorax sp. | reverse complement strand
TCGCCGCCGCCGCCGCTCGTGTCGGCCGAGGTCGAGCACGCGGCGCCGGTCGACGCGGCGAGCGCCGCGGCGAGGACCAGCGCGACGGCGCCGACCCCGCTGTCGCGGGTCGCGATCGTGGTAGAAGGAGCGCCCGAGATGACTTTCCAGGACATCATTCTCTCCCTTCAACGTTTCTGGGCCGATCATGGTTGCCTCGTCGTGCAACCGTACAATTCGGAGGTCGGCGCAGGCACGTACAACCCCGCCACCTTTTTGCGCGCGCTCGGTCCGGAGCCTTGGCGCGTCGCGTTCGTCGAACCGAGCCGCCGCCCCGCCGACGGTCGCTACGGCGACAACCCGAACCGCACGCAGCAGTTCCACCAGTTCCAAGTCATCTTGAAGCCGGCGCCGCTCGACATTCAGGATCTCTACCTCGAGAGCCTGCGCGCGCTCGGCACGAACCCGCTCGATCACGACGTGCGCTTCATCGAAGACGACTGGGAGAGCCCGACGCTCGGCGCCTGGGGCCTCGGCTGGCAGGTTTGGCTCGACGGGCTCGAGATCAGCCAGTTCACCTATTTCCAGCAGATCGGCGGCGTCGACTGCAAGCCCGTCTCGGGCGAGCTCACGTATGGACTCGAGCGCATTGCCATGTACCTTCAAGACAAGGAGAGCTTCTGGGACATGGCCTATTCGAACGACCCTCCCGTCAACTACGGTGAGCTCTACAAGCGCGCAGAGTGGGAGTGGTCGACGTACAACTTCGAAGAGGCCGACGTGAAGGAGCACTTCGCGGCGTTCGATCACCTCGAGTCCGAGGCGAAGCGCCTCTTGTTCCACGGCGTCGACGCGTCGGCGAAGGGCGCCGCGCCCGCCCCGATGAAGGCGCTCCTGCTCCCCGCGTACGATTGCGTCGTCAAGGCGGCGCACCGCTTCAACGTGCTCGACGCGCGCGGCGCCATCAGCGTGACGGAGCGCCAGCGCTTCATCGGCCGCGTGCGCGGGCTCGCGAAGCTCGTCGCCGAGACGTACGTCGCGCAGCGCGAGGCGATGGGCTTCCCGCTCTGCCGCTGACGATCTTCAGCGAGGCAGGTGCAGCAGCACCTTGACCTCGGGACCGGCGCGGAGATCCGCGTGCACGGAGCCGCCGAAGCTCGTCATCAGCGCGTGCGCCGTCTCCCGCAGGTCGGCGAGGTCGGCGTAGAGCGACGCGCGCCCCGAGTCGCCGTCGCTCGTGCCGTGCGCGGGCGGACCGAGCGCGCTCACGTCGAAGCACACGTCGCCGCCTTGCTCGAGGCTCGCGTGGAGCCGCAGCGAGCCGGACCCGGCGACCCGGAACGCGCGCAAGGAGATGTGGAGCAAGCAGAGCGTGAGCTCGTCGACGCGGTTCTGCAGGAGGAGATCCTGCACGTCGGACGACGCGGTGACGAGCAGCGGCGCCTCACCGAAGCTCGGCGCGAGCGCGCCGCGCACGTTCTCGACCAGATCGGCCACGGTCGCGTGGCCCGGGCCGCGGCGCATCGCTCGCCGAACGCGCCGCGTGAGGACCGTCGCCCCCGCCGTCGCTGCGGTGATCCGCGCGAGGCGGCCCGTCGCGTCGCTCGCCACCGTCGGCCCGTCGGACGCGAGCGCCGTGCGCAGGAGCCGCACCTCGCGCCCGAGCGTCTGGTGGTGCTGATCCGCCTCGCGCAGGAGGTGCTCGGCGACGATCATCAGCGCCTCGCTGAAGTCGTTCGGCGCGGGCGCGGTGATCTGCTCGGGAGGGGGCGAGTCGGGGCCGGTCGGCCGATCGGACCCGTCGTCGTCGGCGCGCGTGACGACGGACGGCGCGGCGTCGGTGACCACGCCCTCGACGTGGCGCACGACTCCCGCGGTGTCGAGCCGACCCGTCGCGCGCAGCTGCAGGAGGCGCGTCTGCCCGTCGGGCCGCCGGAGGTTCACCTGCGCCGTCGCCGTGGTGACGTCGCCGTGCGCCAGCCTGCGGAACTGGAACCCGAGGCGATCTCGCTCCTCGGTCGAGAGGAGCTTCATGAAGAGCTCGGGGTTGGCCATGCCCGCCTCGGCCTCGAGGCCCGTGATGCGCAGGATCGACGGCGAGACGTACTCGAGCGGCGAGCGGTGCGCCTTCTTCGACGGCTGCGCACGGCCGCCGTCGACGCGGTAGCGGAAGATCGCGCCGCCGAGGAGGTCGACGAGGCGCCCTAGCGCGCCGAGCTCGAGCGTCACGTCGCGGACGACGACGAAGCCCCCCGTGCCCTGCGACGCGACGTAGCGCTCGACGTGCACCTCGGCGTCGAAGGCGCGCCCGTCGATCCCTTTGCCGCGGACGCGGCCGTCGAACACGCGTTTTTCGTCGAGCCCACGCTCGATTTCGCCGAGCGCGGGCTGCGGGAACAGGGTCGCCAGCGTGGCTCGGTCGAGGCCGCCTGGGCGCGCGCCGAACGTGCGCTCGAGGGCCGCGTTCGCGTACGTCACGTCGCTGCCGCGCATCGTCGCGACCCCGAAGGGGATCTCCTCGATCGCGCCGCGAAGCAACGCGAAGTCGAGGGTGATCGGGACGGCGCGCGGACGGGGGGTCATCCTGCACAAGCAGACCAGTTCTGGCCATGGACGTCTATGCGCTTCGGTCCCCGCGGCGCTCGCCCGGCGGATGCTCATGGCCCGCGAGCGCGCGGCGCCAAGCGGCCGAAGCGTCGACCCCGAGGGCGGCGAACCGCGGGAGGTGATCGCGCTCGACGGATCGCGCGACGACGGCGCCGTAGCGCGCGGGCGCGATGAGCCCCCACGCGCGATCGGCGCGCGTGGCGTCCGTCGACGCGACGCCGACGGGCGCGTACCCGGCGAGGAGGCTCGCGAACATGCCCGCGAGCTCGGCGTCAAGGAGCTCGGTCACGGGCGCGCGCCAGGGCGTCGACAGCAGCCAACCGAGCGCTTGCCACCCGAGGTCGCGGTGGCGCACCTCGTCGCGCAGGATGCGGTCGAGCGCGGCGCGCGCGGGCGCGACCGTCGCGCCGCGGCGGATCTCGGCGAAGAGGCGCACGGCGACGGTCTCGCCGAGGCACAGCACCGAGGCCACGGCGCGCGCGAGGTCGAGCTCGAGCGGCGCTCCGGGCGTCCGCCGCAGGGCGAGCGCGGCCCGATCGATGGCCACGCTCGGGTCACCGCCCGCGGCCAAGACGACGCGGCGCGAGAGCGCGGCGTGCTCGATCTCGTCGCGCGCGACGCGGAGCCCACGCTTCACGAGGTCCGGCGAGGCCCCGACCTGCGTGAGCCAGAGCGAGATCTCCTGCGCGATCGCGGCCGACGTGTACTCGGCGACGACGCGGCGCCGCCACTCCTCGCGGACACGCTCCGACGCTACGGCTTGGCCGGGCACGCGACCTGGTGCGGCGGCGGCGGGTTGCAGTGGACGCCCTGCGGGCAGTGGACCTGCGTGAACTCCCAGCACGTGCCGTCGGGCCGGTGCATGACGTTGCCGGTGGTCGCCGGCGGCAGCGGATCCGCGGCGACCTTCGTCGTGGGAGGCGTCGCCGTCGCGGTCGGTGTGGGCGTCGCCGACGGCACCTCGCTCGCCGACGCGGCGGCCGTGGCCGGCGGCAGCGGCAGGGGCGGCGGGTTCATGTGGCAGTCGGGCGGGTGGCACCCGCCGTCGTCGAGCGGCGCCGACGCGCACGCAGGGAGCACGGCGAACGTGAGCACGAGCGGGGCGGCGAGCTTCGCGCGGCGGCGCTTCATCGACCCGAGGTTACATGAAGTCGGCGCGCGAGCAGATCGCGGTGACCGCGAGCCCGGACTCGCGCAGCGCCTCGGCGCCGCCCTCGAGCCGATCGACGAGCACGACGACGCCGGCGACCTCGGCCCCGCACTGGGTGAGCTTCTCGATCGCCTTCTTCGTCGAGCCGCCCGTCGTCACCACGTCCTCGAGGATCGCGACGCGGAGGCCGTTGGTCAGCGCGCGGTCGCCCTCGACGAGGCGCTTCGAGCCGTGGTCCTTCGCCTCCTTGCGCACGTAGAACGCGGGCAGCGGGCGCGCGCGCTGGAAGCTCACGAGCGACACGGCGCTCGCGAGCGGGCAGCCGCCGAGCTCGACGCCGGCGACGCCGTCGACCGGGCCGGGCAGCGTCGCGAGCGCGTCGAACATGAGCTCGCCGACGAGCGCGTGGCCCTCGGCCGTGAGCGCGGTCTGCTTCACGTCGATGAAGAAATCGCTCTCGCGGCCCGACGCGAGCGTGACGCGCTTCTTCTCGAACGAGCGCTCGCGGAGGAGCACGACGAGGCGCTCGCGCTGGAACGAGCGGTGGATGATCGCGAGGAGCGGATCGCGCTCGCGGGTCACCGCGCGCTCTTCTTCTTGAGCTGCGCCTTCGCGCCCTTCTTGAGCGTCGGCACGACGGGCGGCGGCGGCCCGGAGACCTCGGCCTGGGTCTTCGGCGGAGGCGCCGCTGGCATCGCAGCGAGTCCGCCGTCGCGGGTCGCGATCTCGCGCGGGCGAGCGGGCGGCGCGACCGGCGCGACCGGACGCGCGACGGGAGCCGCCGGGCGCGCGGGCTGCGGACGGGCGGCGACGGGCCGAGCGGCTTGCGCCCGCGCCTCGACCTTGCGCGCGGCGGGGCGCTCGCTCGAGGCGTGCGTCGACACGTTGCCGCGGACGAGCGCGCCCGGTCGAACGCCGATCGACGGCGCCGAGAGATCGCCCACGACGCGCGCGCCCGACTCGAGCACGAGCGACTCGGTGCCCGACACGTTGCCGGCGACGGCGCCGCGCACGATCACGCGCCGGCCGGTGACGTCGCTCTTCACGAGCGCGGTCTCGCCGACGAGGAGATCGCCGGTGACGTCGACGCCGCCCTCGACGCGGCCGTGGATGTCGAGGTCGCCCTCGCCGCGGATGTGGCCGCGGACGACGGTGCCTTGCCCGATGCTCGATGCGTCGGCCATCGGGTCAGACGTCCATGTCGACGTTGCCCTTGAACGAGGCTCCGTCGGCGATCGTGATGCGCGCGGTCTTCACGTCGCCCACGAGGCGCGCGCCGCTGAGGATGTCGACGCGATCGACCGCGGCGACGTTGCCGGTGACGGCGCCGCCGACGGAGAGGCTCTGCGCGGCGATGTCGGCCTCGACCACGGCGCCGACGTCGACGCTGACCGCGCCGTCGCTGCTCAGCTTGCCGCGCACGGTGCCGGCGACGACGACCTCTTCCTCCGAGGTGATCTCGCCCTCGATCGTGATGCCCGCTCCGATGATCGTTCCAGCCACGTTGGCTCCTTCGCGCCCGACTTCGGCGGCGTGCTTCGGGTGTGCTCAGCGACCTTTGGACGTGAGCTCGGGGGGCAGGTCGAACTCGGCCTCGATGCGGCCGGTGAACGCCGCGCCCTCTTCGAGGCTCACCTCGGCGCCGCCCATGTTGCCGGTGACGTTCGCGCCCGCGAGGATCGCGACCGCGCCGCGCGCCGCGACGTCGCCGGTGAGCGCGCCGCGGATCGTGACGGACGCCGCGTTGACGTCGCCGGTGACGCCGCCGCCGTCCTCGATCGTGAGGTCGCCGTCGATCGCGACGTCGCCCTCGACCGAGCCGCGGACGCTCAGGTGGCCGGCGCCGCGCACGTGGCCGCGGACGCGCGTGCCTCGCGCGAGCACGCTCTCGTCCGCGTCCGCGCGGGCGTGCTCGGGCTTGCCGGTGCTGCCTCGGGTGGGTGCGGGGCCTCGGGCCATCTCGTCGTGTCTCCTCGCGCGCTTCCGCGGAAAAAGCGCGCGGACCCTACCCGATGGCGCCGCGGCGAGCAACGCCCGCGACGCGCGACGGTCTCGAGCTGGCCATGCATGATAGCTTCGATCCCGGATGGACGTCGTTTCGCTGAGCCCGCTCCGGGCAGCGTCCCTCGTGTGGTCTCCGCGACGCGGGAGCTTCGTGCTCACCGTCGTCGTCAAGGCCACGTACGCGATCCAGCCCGTCGAGTCGGCGCTCGCGCGCGAGCAGGAGTACCCGAACGAGGACGACAACCACTGGAACGACGACGACGCGCGCTCGCTCTACTCGCCGAGCGACCTCGTCCCGTTCAAGCCGCGCGCCGACGTGATGCTCGTCGGCCACGCGTTCGCGCCGCGCAAGGAGCCGGTGCGCTCGCTCGTCGCGCGGCTCGTCGTCGGCGAGGTCAACAAGGCGGTCGAGGTGTTCGGCGAGCGCGCGTGGACGCACGACGGCATGCTCCGCGAGGGCCCGCGCTTCGTGAAGATGCCGCTCCGCTACGAGCGCGCGTCGGGCGGCCTCGACACGGCAAACCCCGTCGGCATGCCGCCCGAGGGCCGCGAGGACTCGTTCGGCAACGTGCCCATCCCGAACCTGCAGCCGCCGGGCATGCTGCTCGCGGCGCCGGGCGAGTTCATCGAGCCGACGGGCTTCGGCCCCATCGCGCCGCGCTGGCCGGCCCGCGCCGAGAAGCTCGGCCGACACGCGGCGACGTGGCAGCAAGGGGCGTGGGATCAGCCCGTGCCCGAGGACATCGACCCCGGCTACTTCATGGCCGGGCCGCGCGACCAGCAGGTGGAGCAGCTGCGACCGAACGAGCGCATCGTGCTCGAGAACCTGCACCCCGACCACGCGCGGCTCGTGACGAGCTTGCCGGGGCTCGCGCCGCAGGCCTTCGTCGAGCGGCGGGGCGCCGCGCAGCACGAGCTGTCGCTCACGTGCGACACGCTGTGGATCGACACGGATCGATCGATCTGCACGGCGACGTGGCGCGGACAGCTCCCGCTCGATCACCCGCAGCAGCCCGGGCGCGTGCTCATCGGCCTGGCCGAGCCGGGCAAGCGGCTCTCGTGGGCCGACGTCGAGCGGCTCGCTTCGCGCGGCGACTCGAGCGAGGACACGGGCCACCGGCGCATCCCACGCACCGCCGAGGTGTCCGCTCTCAACGAGGGCGCGCCCGCGGCCGTGCGCGGCAACCCCACGCTGCCGTTCATCGCGACCGAAGGCCTGCTCCCTGGTCCCAAGTTCGGAGCGCCGCCATCGCCGAACAAGAAGCCGGGCAAGCCGCCGAAGCCCGACAAGGAAGAGGGCAGCAGCACGGCCGACGAGGAGTTCACCAACACGGGCT
Source organism: Byssovorax sp. (assembly GCA_036500365.1). Taxonomy (GTDB): domain Bacteria; phylum Myxococcota_A; class Polyangia; order Polyangiales; family Polyangiaceae; genus DASYCF01. The sequence goes on along the minus strand of DASYCF010000180.1, from coordinate 3,505 downwards.
TCGTCCGCCCGGCGATGTCGGCGCTGCCCTTCGCGAACGAGCCGACGTCGAGCGGCGCGCCGTTCGCGAGCGACCCCGTGCGGAGCGCCGCCTACGGCGACGGCGCGGGCCTGCCGTTCGGCGCCGACGCCGGCCCGCGCTTCCCGCCGGCGCCGCCCACGTCCCGCGTGGCCGGCACCGACGCGCCGCCGCCCGCTGCCGACGCGTCGCCCGCCTGGCTCGCGCCGGCGCCTCCGCGCGCGCCGTCGGGGCTGCTCGACGTGGTGCCGCAGCCGCCGCCGCGGCCGGCGAGCACGGCCACGCCGGGCGCGCTCTTCCCGCCGGCGCTCGGCGCGCCGCCGCCGTCGTCCGACGCTGCGTTCCCGCCCGCCCGCGCGTCGTCGCCGGGCGAGAGCCCGTGGGCCGGGCCGAACGGCGCGCCGTCGTTCAGCGCAGGCGCGCGCGGCGATCTCCCGCCGATCGGCTTCGGGACGCCGCCGGCGGTGAGCGGCTTCGGCGGGCCGCCTCCCGTGCCTCCGCCGCAGGTCGTGCCACCTCCTTCGCCGTCGAACGCGTCGAACGCGGCGGCGGGCGGCGTGGTCGCGGCGAGCAACGCGGCGGCCGGCGCGAACGCGTGGGGCAGCGCGCCGACGCCTCCGCCGCCCGCCCCCGCGCCGCCCATCATGCCGCGATCGGTGGCGCGGCCGACGGCGCGCGAGGTCGTCGAGCTGCTCTGGTACGAGCCGACGGCGCTCGACCGATTCCGCGCGTACTCGGCCTGGAAGCCCGCGCTGATCGAGGCGAAGCCGCCCCCGCCCGAGGTCGTCCCGTTCGACGCCGAGCTCCCGCCCGATCCGACGCCCGAGCAGCTCGAGCGCCGCGACGTCGTCGCGATCCTCACGCGCATCGAGCCGCACGACGAGCAGGGCATCAACGAGGCGATCGCCGACGGGGTGACCGAAGAGGGCCTGTTCGAACCGCCGTTCATCCTGTTGAACGGCGAGCTCACGCTGCCGTTCGACGAGCTCGAGACGTTGAAGGCGAACGTCACCGCCGTGACGCCGCTCATCGCCGGCGACAAGAAGCTCAAAGAGACGGTCGACACCGTGAACGAGCTCCTCAAGACTCCATGGCTCCAGAGCTCGACCGGCGTCGCCGAGGGCCTCACGCAGCGCGTGCGGGAGGCGTTCGCGCAGGCCAACCGCATCTTGCCCGCGAGCTACCTCGAGACGCACACGGAGCGCATGCTGCTCGAGCAGCGGCACTACCAGAAGCGGACGATGTGGGGCGAGCCGTGGATTCGCAGCCTGCTCGTCCCGGCCAACGGATCGACGCCGATCCCCGCCTATCTGCCCGAGGCGCTGTCGAAGCACCTGCCGATGTTCCAGCGCTTCAAGGCGCGCGTCATCGCCGAGGCGCTGCTCCAGCAGGACGAGAACGAGGCGCAGCCCATCGCGCTCAAGGTCTTGACGCTCGGCCGGTGCGTGCAGCTGAGCGGCGTCGCGCAGCGGCGGCGGGGCGCACCGAAGCTCGTCGGCTGACGCGCCCAGCTACGCGTCGCGGAGCTCGTCCGACACGAGCGCGGTGACGAGGAAGCCTGCGCCGTCGAGGCCGAGGCCCTTCGCCTCGGCGGTGCCGGCGTCGACGGCGCGGCGCACCTCGACGTCGACGCGGTAGCCCGCAGTCGGATCGGCGATCTTGCGGATGTCGGGGAGCGGGCGCCACGTGCCGACCAGCACCTCGGAGCGAGAGCCGAACATCCACTCGACGCGCGCGTTCGGATAGCGCCGCCGCGACTCCCACCCTGCGTCGACGAAGAGCCCGTGGAGCGACTGCACGAGCGCGAGCGCCCCCTCCAGATCGAGGTAGCCGAGCTGCGGAGTCGAGCGAATCCGCGTGACGGTCTTCTTCGCCTCCACGAGCGAGTACACCGTCGGCGGGAGGGTGAAGCCGATCTTCGGATGATCCAGCCGCACGCGGTGCTTGCCCTGCGGCTGCACGCGCCACGCCCCGTCGAGCGACTCGGGCGCCGTCAGCACCACGTCCGAGGCCGTGACGATGTCGGCGAACGAGCTGCCCGGCGCGACGACGAGCGTGGGAACCTTCGTCTCTCCCTCGCTCGCCGCTTCGGTCACGCCACGCCTGCCGGGCTCGTCGGGTATTGGCCCCCTGCCGCGACGCCCTGCGCGCGCATCGCGCCGAGGTCGGTCTTCGGCGGGTCGGCGGGCGTCGCTCCGAGGGCCCCGCTGCCGGGCACGGCGGCGTCGTTGAAGGCCTGCTTCTGCGCGGCGTTGTCCTGTTGATGCGCCGTGATCGCCGCGCCGTCCGCCGAGCCGAAGCCGTCCTTCGCGTAGCTCGGCAGCCCGAGCTTGTCCGCATAGTCGCCGAAGTCGTCCGGGTGATCTTGATAGAGGAGCGCCATCGAGTACGCGTCGAGGAACAGCGCCGTGTCCGCCGTCGCGAGGACGGCCGACGCGAACGCCGACGCGTCGTCCTCGGCCATCCCGGCGATCGCGCCGATCGAGTCCGACGCGATCATCCCCGCGGCCGCGGCGGCGGCCTGGTACGCGAGCACCTCGGCCCACGGGAACTTCGGGTTGTTGAGGAAGAGGTCGGCCCATGCGCCGCCGATGATCTGGTTCCTCGCGCGCGGCTCGTCCTGCGCGGCGGCGATGACGTCCTCCGACGCCTTTCGGTACTGGTCCCACAGCGCCGCGGGCGCGTCGTCGCAGTTGACGTACACGTCGGGGCCGCCCTCGATCGACAGCGTGCCCTCGGCCTTGAACTGGAGACCGCCGCTCGCGACGATGGTCACGTTCGGGCCGTCGAGGGTGAACGTCGCCTCGCCCACCGTCGCGACGATCTTCTTGTCGAGCTTCTTCACGCTCGTCTTGCCGACGGTGACGTCGTGCTGCACGCCCGCCGAGGTCGCGTCGACGGCGCCGACGAACGTCTGCTGCGTGTCGCCGACCTGGAGCGTCCGGTCGTTGCCGGTCTCCTCGCGCTCGTCGTGCTTCACGAGCTTCCAGAGGTCCTTCTCGGCCTGCACGTAGACGTACTCGGCGCCTGCCATGTCTTCGAACAAGATCTCGTTGAAGCCGCCGTCGTGCGGCGACGTGTCGCTCTTGTAGGTGCTCACGGTCTTTCGCTTGGGGAGCGGATAGGGCACCTGGCTCGTGGCGTTGAAGAGGCGCCCGACCACGATGGGGTTGTCGGGGTCGCCCTCGAGGAAGTCGACGAGCACCTCTTGATCGATGCGCGGGAGGCGAAGGCCGCCGTACATCGGACCGGCCCAGTCCTGGCTGACGCGGAGCCAGCACGTGCGGTTGTCGTCGAAGTCGCCCTCGCGATCCCAGTGGAAGCGGACGCGCACGCGACCGAACTCGTCGGTGTAGATCTCCTGCCCCGGCGGGCCGACGACGATGGCGCTCTGGAGGCCGCTGATCTTCGGCTTCCGCATGCGGAGCTGAGGCTTGTAGTAGTCGTCGGTGAACACGGCGTGGCCGCGCAGCACCCACTCGCCGTC
>DASYCF010000179.1:0-7968 GCA_036500365.1 Byssovorax sp. | reverse complement strand
TCCTTGCCGCCGTTCCACGCGACCACCGGCGCGCCCGCGGGGTCGAGCTTCGGCAGATCGTGCTCGAAGCGCGCGCGCCACGTCTTCACCGGCTCTTCGTCGCAGCCCTCGCCGCGCACGAAGCACGCGCGGAAGGCCGCGACGAGCGCCGGCGCCAGGAGCGACGACGGGGCGGGCCGCGCGCGCTCGAGCTCCTCGACGACGTTGCCGGCGCAGCTCGTCGCGATCTCCCGCTTGGCGTCGGTGCGCGCGCCGCGCTCGAGGAGCCGCTTGCCTTGCCCGGGGCCGTCGCGCAGCTCGGCGTGGCCATAGAAATAGTACAGCGCGAACGAGAGGAGGCGCGCCTCGAACGGGCCCTCGATGGGCGTGTCGCTCATCGCGACGTCGGCGAACGCTCGCGGGTCGAACCAGAGCGGGGCAGCCGCGATGACGCCGACGACGCGATCGCCGTCGCCGGACGCGCGCGCGAGCGACTGCGCCGAGAGCACGGCGTGGCCGCCCTCGGACTGGCCGACGAGGACGACGCGCGAGAGGTGCGCCTCGGGGACGAAGCGCTCGGCCGCGCGCGCCGCGTCGAGCACGCTCGCGGCCTCGTCGACCGAGTCGAGCCACGCAGGCGGCGCCTCGCCGACGCCGTAGCCCGCGTAGTCCGGCTCGATCGCGACGAACCCCTGCGAGGCGTACGCGAGCGGCGACTCGCCGCCGTGTGAGGGCGCGCAGAGCACGCTCAGGCCGCGCGTGCCGTGCGCCTCGACGATCGCGACGCCGCTGCGCGGGTGATCCGGGACGGCGACCGAGGCCACGCCGACGGCGGGCGCGCCGTTGCCGCGGTGGGTCTTGTACGCGACGCGGTAGACGTGCGCCGACGCGACGAGCGGCCGCGGCGGCCACGCGTGCACGCCCTCGAGCGCGCGGTCGAGATCCCGCACGTCGCGCGGGCCGTCGTCCGTGCACGCGATGATCTCGCCGCGCGCCGCCTCGTCGACGTCGCCGCGCCACGCGAGCGCGTCGTAGAGCACCTGCGGCCGGTCGTGGCAGGCGATGGCGAGCGGCGAGGCGTGCGCGACAGACGCCGGACACGGCTCGACCGCCGCCGCGATCGCGAGCAGTCCGAACAACGATGCGACGCGCATGGACACTACTCCGCATTCCACGCGGCGTGCCACGCCTGCGGTCGCGGCTTCCTGGCGTGAGCGTCGCGGCGGGAGGCGCCGCGATGCCAGCTTGTTGTGGGCCGCTCGAAAGAAGCTTTCGCGGCGCGGCGCCCGATCATGACCGAGCCCTCGCGTGCTACGAGGGCCGCATGACGTCGCGGCGTCCGCGCTCGTGGTCTTTGTCCGCGCTCGCGGTAATCGCCGCGACCTCGTGCGTGCCGCGTCGCGACTACACGCCGCGACAGATCGACGGCGCGCGCTCGCTCGCCGAGGTGATGGACGTGCAAGCGACCGTCGCCGATCGCGGCATCGAGAAGGCGGGGAAGGTCGCGTACACCGACGCCGAGTGGGCCGAGCTCGCCGACACGGGCGCGCGCATCCAGCTCACGAGCCGCAAGGCGAAGGCGTTCTCGAGGGGCGCCGACTACGACGCGCTCTGCGAGCGCCTCCACGCGAGCGCCGAGAAGCTCGCCGCCGCCGCCCCGATCAAGCGCGTCGACGCCGCGTCGGCCGCGCTCGGCGAGATGAAGGCGACGTGCAAGGAGTGCCACGCCCGCTTCAAATAGGGTCGACGTCCTCCTGTCGGGTCAGAACGAGATCGCGGCCGACACGCTCTTTGCGGCGGGAGACTTGCCGCGCGTCGATGCGTCGATCGTCGCCGCGAGGGAGGCGCCGACGGCGACGCCGACGATGTCCCACGCGAGATCCTTCCACGACGGGTCGCCGTAGCCGCCGAGGTCGATGATCTCTTTGCCCGCGCCGACGAGGACGCCCGAGCCACCTGCCCACGCCGCGCGCCCGCCGACGCTGCGCGGTCCGAGCGTCGCGAAGGCGTAGGCGCCGCCGGCGATCACGGCGGAGAACGAGAAGTGCAGGAGCTTGTCGCGGCCGAGCCACGGATCGGCTTCGGCGCGCGCGCGCGGCGGCGTGTCCGCGGGATCGGCGCGCGCGTCGGTCGCGCCGATCGCGATCGCCATCGCGATCGCCGTCGCGGCGGCGCGTCCGTGCGGCGTCATGCGGAGACCGTAGCGCTCGATCGCGACGCGACAAAGCGGCGAGGCCGCGCGAGGGACGAACCCCGCGCGGCCTCTCCGCGTCAGACGAGCGCGGTGACGCTCAGTCTTCCTTCTTGAGCTCCTCGAGCTTCTTGCCGAGCTTCTCCTTGATGAGGTCGCCGATCGTGCCGGCCGCGGCCTTGTCGTCGCCGCCGCTGGACGCCGCCGCCTTGCTCTTCGCCTTCTGGGGGCGATCGGCCTGCGCCGGCTTCTCGAGGCCGACGTTCCGCATCGTCAGGTAGAGGCGCCGATCGATCGTGTCGACGCTCGAGACCTCGACCTTGATCTTGTCGCCGATCTTGATCTTGGTTCCCTCGGGCTCGACGAGATCCTGCTGCGGGACGTGACCCTCCACGCCCAGCCGCAGCCGGACGAAGAGGCCGTAGTCGACGACGCTGATCACGTCGGCGTCGTCGATGACGCGGCCCATCGGGTACTCCGTGACCATGCTCGGCCACGGGTCGTCCCAGAGCTGCTTGATGCCGAGGGAGACCTTCTTCTCGTCGTGGTTGATCGAGAGGATGATCGCCTCGACGTCGTCACCCTTGTGATAGAGGTCGCTCGGGTTGTTGGCCCGCACCGTCCACGAGAGATCGCTCTTGTGGACCATGCCGTCGACGCCCTCCTCGATCCCGACGAAGACGCCGTAATCGGTGAGCGAGCGCACCTTGCCCGCGATGGTGTCGCCGGGGTGGTACTTGTCGGTGAAGAGCATCCAGGGATCGGGCTCGAGCTGCTTGAGACCGAGGCTGATGCGCTTGGCGCGCGCGTCGACCTCGAGCACCTGGCACTCGATCTCCTGGCCGACCTCGAGGAGCTTCGACGGGTGCTTGACCTTCTTGGTCCAGCTCATCTCGCTCACGTGGATGAGGCCCTCGACGCCCGGCTCGAGCTCCACGAAGGCGCCGTAGTCGGTGATCGACATGACCTTGCCGCGGACCTTCTTGCCGGGGGGATAAGCCTCCTCGGCGTGGTTCCACGGATCCTCTTGCGTCTGCTTGAGGCCGAGGCTCACGCGCTCGGTCTCCGGGTTGTACTTGAGGACCTTGACGGTCACTTCGTCGCCGACCTGGAAGACCTCGTTCGGGTGGTTGACCCGACCCCAGCTCATGTCGGTGATGTGGAGCAGGCCGTCGATGCCGCCGAGGTCGACGAACGCGCCGTACTCCGTGATGTTCTTGATCGTGCCGCGCACGACCATGCCCTCGGTCAGCGTCTCGAGGGTCTTCGCCTTCATCTCGTCGCGCTCGCGCTCGAGGAGCACGCGGCGAGAGAGCACGATGTTTCCGCGCTTCTTGTTGAACTTGATGACCTTGAACTTGTAGGTCTGCCCGATCAGCTTATCGAGGTTCCGGATGGGCCGGAGATCGACCTGCGATCCAGGGAGGAAGGCCTTCACGCCGCCGCGGATGGTGACCGAGAGGCCGCCCTTCACGCGCTGGCTGATGGTGCCCTCGATGAGCTCGTCCGCCTCGCAGGCGTTCGAGATCTCATCCCAGACCTTCATCTTGTCGGCCTTCTCTTTCGAGAGGGTCACCAGGCCGTCGTCGTTCTCGCGGCTCTCGATGTAGACGTCGACCTTGTCGCCCGCCTTGACGCTCGTCACGCCCGAGCCGTCGGCGAACTCGCGGAGCATGATGACGCCCTCGCTCTTGCCGCCGATGTCGACCACGACCGCGTCGCGGCCGACCTGCACCACCGTGCCGGAGATGATCTCGCCTTCGCGCGCGAAGTCCCCGCCTTCGACGCTCTGCTCGAAGAGCGCGGCGAAGCTCTCCATGCCGCCGCCTGCGGTTGACGTCTCCACGTTTTCACTAGCCATGTTGTTGGGTTGATCCCTTCCTGCCGAACGACGCCCCCGCCATGCGGAGCGCGCGCGTCGGTGCGATTTCCCCCGGCCTCGGGAGACACGTGTGACGTGGCTCCGGCGCGAGGGAGGGCGAGCGTGTAGAACGTCGGCCCGCGCCTGTCAACGCAAGCACCGCGCCAATCTGGCCTGTTTTTGCCTACAATCCGTTCAGCGCTCGGTCGACGCTCAGTGCAGCAGCACCTCGCCGTCGGCGCCGGTGCCGTTCGCGCTGACGCCGCGCGCCGAGAGGTCGAGCGTGACGTCGAAGTCGCCGGACTTCGTCGTCTTCTCGGTGGTCGCGCGGATGGTGATCACCCAGTCGTCGCTCGGGTCCATGCGGAGCAGCGCCGCCGCCGGCACGGTCGCCTTGCCGGACGCGCCGTCGAAGGCGCAGACGAGCTGCGTGCTCCCGTCGAAGTTCGTGAACGCGACCTGCATCAGCTCGTCGGTGAGGCCGGACCACGTGACGTCGAGGCCGGCCGCGCGCGTGATCGGCACCATCCCGAAGTCCGCGAACATCGGGTCCTTGACCAGCGGCGGCGGCGGCGACGTCGCGGTCAGCGAGAACGCGGGCACGTCGGTCGAGCCGGCGAACTTGAACGTGAGGTCGGTCCCGGAGTTCCAGAGCTCCGTGGAGCCTTGCTCGAAGTAGTAGGCGCCGCCCGACGTCGGATCGGCGGAGATCGGCGAGTTCGCGCCGCTCACGTCGAGCGTCCCCGCGGCGACGTAGGCCGGCATCTGCGCGTTCGAGCAGTCGATGAACTTGCACGTGCCGTCGACCTCGGCGTCGCACATCGAGGGGAGCTGCCGCTGGAACGCGGCCTGTACGAGCGTGTCGCCGCCGTCGTTCGTGTCGGCGTCGGCGAAGATGGAGCCCGTCGGCCCCTTGTCGATGACGACGGTGCCGCCGTCGCCACCGCCGCCTTCGCCCGCGCCGCCCTGTCCGCTCGACGACGTCGCCGCCGCCGGATCCGAAGAGCATCCGAGCGCGCCTGCCAGCGCGATCGAAAGACAAACCAAGAGCTTCTGCGCCACCATGCCTCGAATGCTAGCCGATCACGCCGCCGCGCCGCGCCGCGATTCGGTCAGCCGAAGGCACCCACGATGACGCGCGGCCCCGTGCCGTCGAGCTGGTCGACGGGGCTGCATTTGTCGACGTGGCCGAGCAGGCCCTTGTAGAGGCCGTAGCCGACGAGCTTGCGCAGGCGCGGCGAGAACGTGCGCGCGACGTCTCGCGGGATGCCGAGCTGCTGGTTCTCCTGCTGGCGCATCCAGCCGGCGCAGTAGTTCATCGCGAGGCCGACGCGGCGCTCGCTCGTGCGGTTGGCGCCGCCGCCGTGCCAGAGGCTCCCGTTCCAGACGAGCACGCTGCCGCGCTTCATGACGGCGCCGATCGTCTGGTGCTCCTCGCCGAAATCGGGTGAGCGCGCGGCCGTGTGCGTGCCCGGGACGAGCCGCGTCGCGCCGTTCTCTTCGGTGAAATCGGTGAGCGCCCACATCGAGTTGCAGACGAGGGGCACGTGCGGCTTCGGCAGCGGGATGAGCTGGTCGTCGGCGTGGATGGGCTGCGCCGCCTCGCCGCCGCGGATCGCGATCGACGAGAGCGACGAGACGAGGCAGCCCTTGTCGAGCACGCCCTCGACGATGGGCAGGATCCGCTCGTGCGTCGGCACCCGCGCGAACACGGCGCCGCGCGCGAGCAGGTTGTAGATGCGCACCGTGTTCGTGCCCTCGAACGGGTTCGCGGCGGGCACCGCGCCGAGGCTCACCTCGAGCGCGTCGATCGCGTCCACCAGCGCCTCGACGAGCTCGGGCTCGATCGCGTCCTCGACGATGGTGTAGCCGTCGCGGAGGACGGCCTCGACGTGCGTGGTGGGATCGGCGGCGGTCACGCGCGAATGGTGCCGCGTCGCGCGGCTGCTGTCGCGCGCGAACGGCGTCAGCGCGCGAGCTTGAGCAGCGTCGCGAGGCGGGCCGCGCCGCGGTCGAGGCCCTCGTACGGCCAGGGGGCGGACACGAGCACGGCCGCGCCGTCGGGCGCCGTGGTCACCTTCGCCCCGGCGAGCATGCTCTTCTCGCCGGCCACGTCGGGCACGAGGAGCGTCGCCACGCGGAGCGCGGCGATGGCGGTCTCGAGCTCGCGCGCGACCTCGTTCGCGGGCTGGCCGGGCATCGGCTCGGCGCGCAGCGTGAGCTCGGGGGAGTCGCCGAGCGACAGCTTACCGCTGGCGCGCTCGATGCGGCCGAGCGCCGCGCTCCCGAACGCGCCGCCCCCGACGCCAGACGCGCCGGACCACGCCTCGCGCGAGATCGCGAACGAGAGCGCCGCGTCGTCGGCGAGGTCGAGGCGCTTGTACTCGTCGGATTGAGGCAGCGCCGCGCTCACGATCGACGCGTTCGACCCGACCACGATGGCGCCGTCGTCGGCCTGTGCGATCGTGACGCCGCCCGCGCCGACGAGGACCTCGCCCTCGAGGTGGAAGCCGGGCCACGCCTCGTCGCGCGCGACCTTCGCGAGGCCCTGCACGAAGCGTCCCTTCTCGAAGCGGCCGCCGAGCACGGCCACCCACGCGGCGCCGTCGGTCGACGCGACGACGAGCTCGCGCGGGTCGCGCCCGAGATCGACGCCGGTCGCCGCGCGGATCTTCTCGAGCCGCGTGGGCCCCGCGGGCGGCGGGCCGTTGCCCTCGCCGGTGATGACGGGCCACAGCCGGTCGCGCACCGGGCCGAAGAGCAGCACCCGCGGGAAGTCGACGCGCATCGCCACGTGCGCGTTCCCCGGGATGTGCCGGCGCGCCATCGCGTCGTAGCCGAAGACGAAGAGCCAGAGCCCGAGCACGATCGCGGACGCGACGACGACGAGCCCGACGAGCGACGCGAGGACGATCGCGCGGCGGCTCGTGCCCTTCTTCTTCGGCGCGTCACCGCGGAGCGGCGGGCGCGGCTCGCTCAGCGTGTCTTGCACCGCGTCGGCCGGCTGCCCGTTCGGATCGTCGATGATCGTGTCGCTCATTTCGCGGCCGCCTTCGGCGTGTCGTCGATCGCGGCGAGGACGGCGCGCGCCGGCACCGTCCAGCGCACGCGCACCGTCGACTCGACCTGCTCGATCTTCATGTCGTGGAGCAGCGCGCGCGCGGCGTCGCTCTCGACGTTGTCGCGGAGCGCCTCGAGCACCTTGACCGCGCGCGCGGCCTCGGGGCTGCTCTTGTTCGTGACCTCCGCCTCGATCTCGAGCCCCTGATCGACGAGCTGCCCGAGCGCGCGCACGCGGTAGACCCCCGCGACGAGGCGGCCGATCGCGGGGAAGCGCCGCTCGAGCTCGGGCGTGAGCCGGTGGCCGCGCACGTCGACGCTGACGAGGCCCTCGGCCTTCGGCTCGCCGCGGCCGACGTCGGGGCCGTCGCGCAGCACGCGCTCGACGCTCGGCGCCTCGACCGGCGACACGAGCACGACGGCGCGGTCGGCGATGATGACGACCTTCGACGTGCCGTCGCGCGCGGGCTCGGTGAGCCGATCGTAGATCGTGAGCTGCCCGTTCGCGCTCGGCGTGCGCTTCCACTCGCTCGTGTTCGCGACGACCTCGCAGTCGTGGCCCTCGACGACGGCGACGTGATCGGCCGTCTCGTCGTCGAGCAGGCGCACGCCGAGCCACAGCACGCTGGCGCACGGGAGCAGGCCCTTCACGATCGTGTCGCCGCGGCCCTGGAGCGCGCGACGCGTGAGCGCCTCGACCGCGACCGGGCCGAGGCCGTCGCGCATGCGCGCGAGATCGACGCGCACCACGAGGTCGAGATCGGACGGCATGAGCTCGGTCGCCTCGAGCCTGCGGGAGAAGCGCGGCGCGCCGAGGATCGGCGTGGTCGACGGCTTCGATTTCGGGCCGCCGCACGCGGTCGGCGCGAGCGCGAGC